>NZ_VPDH01000019.1:0-52570 GCF_013417785.1 Acinetobacter sp. YH12227
TAAAGACCTTTAGAATTCTTGCTGAACGTTATCGCAATCGGCGTAAACGCATGGGTTTACGCCTTAATTTGATTGCTGCAATTTACAACATGGAATTGATTAAAAAATGATTTTTGCAAGAGGTCTACTGTGAATATAAGCTTGTTAAAATATGCTTATGTACAGATTTTAGGTAATGTCCCATTTCTATATATTTTTACAGATATGCAACATTATATATCGACAGAGTTGCTCGGCTTTGATTTGATATATCGTGAATTATCAAATATTTATAATTTTGATGATAAAGCATTTTTTGAGGCAAGTAAGGCCAATGTAGACGATACTAAAGTAAAAATTTGGGCAAAAAAGATTGGTCGAAACTATACAATTTTGGATGAGTATTTGGCTGATGGTGATTTAGGTTATGAAGTATATTCTGAACCTAAGCAGATGATATCTTGGGATACAACGTACGAGCAGTTAGAAAAACTAGGTTTGGTTGAAGCTTATTTTACTGAATATGGAACTCAATATTTACGGTTTATTTATAAAGTGAGAATAGAAGGAATTGTGGTTGATCAATTAGAGTTATATGCAGAAAATGTAATTTCTAATAGGCCAGTGCAAGAATTCTTTGTTGATTTATATGATAAAACTAATACCGATGCTAGTTATAAGGAACTACGTGAATTGTGGTTAGACGAGGATATTGATGTTGATCAGTATGGTTGGGAAAGGCAAGATCAATGTTATTTGAGATTTGTTTTTGCCAATGGTATCGATGCTTCAATTTGTTACACCTATGATGAAGAGTCTGGAGATGATGATGGCAGTACATCACTCCATTTTTACAATAATCGAACATATGAATATTTTTTAGAAAACAACGAATATGAAGAAAATATTGAGATTACTAAATTTATATTATTTAAAAAGAAAATTGATTTGAATGTGAATCATATTGAGCATGATGGAGTTAAGTATATTCCTAAGAAAGTAAAGGAGTTAATGGGTGAGAATAGTGGAATTTGGTTAGACTATTTGAATAAAAAAATAGGTTTTGTTGGTGTAGAACGTGCATTAATTTTAGATATTAATCAGATTAAAAACTTTTCATTTCAAAATATTTTACCAGCAAGAGGGCCTGGTTATTCTGATTTTATGGTCCAACTTAAAAAGGGTGATTATCTAACAGTTTTTATAGATGATACTTTTTATTTTGATCAATTTTCAGAGCAATTGAAAAAAATGACACAAAAAAACGTTCAAATACCGGAGGCATATCCTAACTGCTAGGCTAGGTTGTTTTATTGCATATTTTTTATATTTAAAGCTCACCTGTTCATCGAAAAGTCATGAACTCAGCAAAGTCATAAATACAATATGGTCGCAACGAATTGGATTAATCTATGTATTGGGTAATGGTGTAGATCTAGATTTAAAGATGGCAAAAAGGTGGTATCACTAGGCTGCAAATGCATTTAATGTCGATGCTCAAATACGCTTAGATAAATTAATCGAAGCTTTAAAAGCTTAAATTATTCACTTGAACAGAATGTATTCAAGAATTTGATTGTTCAGTTTTTTAGCTAATAGCATCATAGATATACGTATTAAAAGTAATGCTTAACAATGTAAAAATTCATAGCCTTGATGTAAGATAAAATCCATTACAGATTATACGTATTTCGAATGCCTCTCCTGAATTCGAATACAACATAAAAAAGGATCAAAGCATGCAGCAAGAAGTCATCATTGTGGGTGGTGGAATGGTCGGACTGAGTCTGGCTCTGATGTTGGCAAAAGCAAAGATTGGCGTAAAGCTACTCGAAGCAATCAAATACCCCAATTATGATGATGCAAACCTTGCCCCATATCACTCAAGTTTCGATGCGCGAAACAGTGCATTGTCACGCCGTACCGTGCAAATCTACCAAGAACTTGGCTTGTGGAGCGCTTTGCAAGAACATGCAACGCCTATTTTAGAAGTTAACATTACTGAACAGGGCAGCTTTGGTAAGGCGCGTTTAAAATCAGATCAAGAAAAAGTCGAAAGCTTTGGGCAAGTGATTGAAAACGCATGGCTCGGTCGCGTATTGCTCACGGAAGTCAAAAAACAAACACTCATCGAGTTGATAGATGGTGTGCAAGTCACATCACTTACGCAAGATGCAGACCATGCCTATATCGAAGCACAGCGCGGTGAAGAACAACTCAAACTACAAGCAAAAATTGTGATTGCTGCAGATGGTCGTGATTCATTCTGCCGCAAAGCCTTAGGCATTGGCGCATCTGTGCATGACTATGACCAAGTTGCTATTGTGACCACAGTCCAAACCTCTAAACCGCATAATCATGTAGGTTTTGAACGCTTTAGCCATTTAGGGCCTCTGGCACTATTACCTTTACCGGGTGAATACCGTCGTTCTGTTGTTTGGCCTGTTGCTAAAGGGACTGAAGGAGAATGGTTGGGTGATGAAAATGATCAACATTTCCTTGATGCATTACAACAAACCTATGGCGACCGTGCAGGTAAGTTTCAAAAAACTGGTAAACGCTTTAGCTTTCCATTGTCACAAGTGCTTGCTGAGAAACAAGCAGTTGGACGTGTAGTGTTGATGGGTAATGCAGCACATACCATTCATCCAGTGGCAGGTCAGGGCTTCAATCTTTGTATGCGTGATGCCCATGTATTATTACGTTATTTAACAGAACAAGTGAGCAACAATGCAGATTTAGGCGATGCCGCAATGTTGTTAGATTACGAAAGATCACGTCTAACCGATCAACAGCGTGTGATCAAATTCTGTGATTCTGTCGTACGTGGTTTTAGCAATCGCAATCCATTGTTGAAGTTTATCCGTAATACTGGATTGGTGGCCTTTGATACCATTCCGGGCGTTAAACCACTGGTTGCTAACTACGCAATGGGGTTAAAAGCATGAGTGTAAATCAGTCTGATGTTTTAGATGTCGTAATTGTCGGTGGTGGCCTTGTTGGTGGTTTAACGGCTCTATTACTCGCTCAAGGTGGTGTGCAAGCGACGGTACTTGATGCAGCACCCATTTTAGATGCTGAAAAAACCAAAAGCGTCGCCAATCCACGTGTACTTGCTTTAAGCCAAGCGACGATTCACTTATTAAAAACAGTGCAAGTATGGGAAAAACTTGCACGTCAGCAGCCGTATACGGGTATGCAAGTTTGGAATAAAAATGGCTACGGTGAAATTAACTTTGGGCATGTTTCGGAGCAAACACCGAGTGTCGAGCAAGCTTTAGGCTCAATGGTCGAACCGAGTCTATTGAACTTGGCGATTCAACAACAATTGCTCGAACAATTGCAAGATTATCGTACCCAAGTCAAAGTGAATCGCGTTGAGCAAGGTGTAGGTGTGTGGATCATTCATCTTGCTGATGGCACGCAGCTGAAAACTAAATTAGTCATCGGTGCAGATGGCGCAAACTCCTTTGTACGTGAACAGGCTTTTATTGATTTAGATGTCCTAGATTACAAACAAGCAGGGGTGAGTTGTGCCATAAAAACCGCCCAACCGCATCAGCATGTGGCACGTCAAATTTTCTTGGAAACTGGGCCTTTGGCATTCTTGCCGATGGCAAGTTTAAAGCCGGAAGAAAGTGGTTATTGGCAGTCTATCGTTTGGACTTTGCCAGATGATTATGCCGATGAATATGTGGCTTTAAATGACACTGAATTCACTCAATTATTGACACGTGAAAGCCATCACATGTTAGGCGAAGTACTAGAAGCAACACCGCGTGCTAAGTTTCCGCTCAAAGCGCGTGCTGCACAGCAATACGTGCGTGATGGCTTGGCTTTAATTGGCGATGCTGCACATGTGATTCATCCATTAGCGGGGCAAGGTGTGAATATTGGTTGCTTAGATGCTGCGGTGTTATGTGATGTGCTCTTGAAGGATAAAAAGCGTGGTGTTTGGGCACATGAGCAAACTTTGAAACGTTATGAGCATCGTCGTAAAGGCCAAAATGATGCCATGATGCATAGCATGTCAGCAATTGGTTGGTTGGAAACCACGACTTTATCACCTGTGGTTTGGGCGCGTAATATTGGTCTCAAACAAGTTGAAAATCAGGCAGTTCTGAAAGATGCCTTCATGGCTCAGGCGAATGGCTTAAGTATTCTCAAAGACACGATCTATGCTTGATAATCGAAAAATAGATAATTTTTAAGCAATCGTTTATACAAGGTTACGATTTTGATTAAAAAAGATACGATTTTTTGATCTTAGGCACTATGCGAAAAGCTCAGAGATTGTTAAATTTCTTTTAATTTAAAACCAGCCATCCACTGGCAAACATAAGTCATTAGCGGGGAGAACACGATGACTGATATGAACGATTATGATGATGCTGAAGACTCAGTAGTCGACGAAGACGAAGCGCAAGCTGCTGAAAAAGGCGCGGGTGATGCAGCTGATTCTGCAACGGATGGCGACACTGCAGAAGCAGAAACGCTAACAGTGACTGCAAAGCTTAAACAGCGTCAAGCACTTGAAGATGAAGTTGCGGCATTCTTAGCTCGTGGTGGGCGTATTACTGAAGTACCTCCAGACGAGTCTGCAAAAGATTAAAATAAAAAACACCACATCAAGTGGTGTTTTTTTTGTGTTTTGCCCAAGAACTTGTTGTGACAGTTATTCTATTTTTGAGCGTTCTCAATTTACTTATACAACTTTAATTTTTTTGCGGTTTCATATATTTTCGACTAATCGCATAGATTGGATAAAACACAAAATGTAGTAATAGTAGAAACATAGAATTGATAATAAATGCTGCCCAGTATGGCGGTGAATGCATAGCACCAATAAATGCAACAAAGCTTTGAAACATTAAAACAGTACTCAGAATCAAATAAGACAGGTAACGACGGCGCGGCCAGAATCCAGTGTACTTCATCATATTGCCAGCAATGAAATACAATGAAAGCAAGATCATGGTCATCAATACAGCATGCGGGTCAGCGCTGATCAGCTCTTCAAAGCGATAGTGACGATAAGGTTTTAGACCATAATAAAGAATATGCGCAAGCATGATGAACCAAACTAGATTAAATACAATCCACACAGCATTATTTTTGAGAGATTGTTTTATCGACATTTTATTCATCACTATTACATATTGTTTTTGAAGTTGTTTATTTAATTATATCGTTTATGGAATCCGAAGATTCCATAAGTTTATAAAGATGAAATAAATGTAAATTTAGTCGTTTGCTTGCGTTAACTCTAAAGCGCGTTGGTAAGCCACTTTCTTTTTAATACCTGTTAAATCTGCGGCCAATTGTGATGCAGCTTTGACTGATAAATCTTGAAGTAAGCGAGTTAATAATTTATCTAGCTTTTCCTGGTCTAAGTCTTTTTCAACCGTAGCACCACCAATCACCAGTACGATTTCACCTTTTTGTTGGTTGTGATCAGACTCTACAAACTGTACCAATTCACCCAAAGCCATTTTTTTAATGGTTTCAAATGTTTTGGTGATCTCACGTGCAAAACCGACAGGACGATCCGCACCAAAAACCTCAACCATATCTTTTAAGCTATCGACAATACGATGTGGCGCTTCATAGATAATCATGGTTTGAGTTTCATCTTTAAGTTTTTCTAGTGCCAATAAACGTTGTGATTGTTTAGAAGGTAAGAAACCTTCAAAACTAAAACGGTCACTAGGTAAGCCTACAGCACTCAGTGCGGCAATTGCGGCACATGCACCTGGAACTGGAATAACACGGATATTTTTTTCTTGTGCAGCACGGACTAATTTAAATCCTGGATCACTGATTAATGGCGTACCAGCATCACTGATTAACGCCATATTCTCACCATTTTCAATACGTTCAATCAGTTGATCAATTTTGTTATTTTCGTTGTGATCATGACATGCAGTTAAGGGGGTTGAGATACCAAAATGCTTAAGTAATTGTGCAGAAGTTCGTGTATCCTCAGCGGCAATAATTTTAACCGACTTCAAAACATCAATTGCACGATAACTAATATCATCTAAGTGCCCGATTGGAGTCGCAACAACAAATAACTGAGCACTCATAGGTTTCTCCATGTTGGATAATAAGAAAAAAATAATGGTTTTTTGCTTGCTAAGCAGTTTAATTTCAGCAGCACAAGCAAATGTATTGGTCATTCTACCCGAATCTGGCCCTATGGCGCGAGCCGCATCCAGTATTAAGCAAGGTTTCAACAGCGCATATAATTCATCCGACTATAAAGTACACGTAAAATTTATTAATTCGGATCAAAAGCAGATAGCAGCTTTATTAAAAAAACACGTCAATAAAAAAACACAACTGGTCATTGGACCACTTGCACGTCAAGACGTCGAAGCCTTGGTCAAGGCCAAACCGAAAGTCCGTGTACTTGCATTAAATGAATCTTCAAATCAAATGGCCAATGTTTGGCAATATAGTTTGGCCAAACGTGATGATGCTGTAGCTTTAAAAAATGTTTTTGAAAAAGATCAATTAAAAGAAGTGATGGTGTTCAGGCAGCCAGGGACAGAGGATGAGCATGAACTGATGTTAATGGTGCTCATGAGTCAAACACCTCTGCCATTACATGTTATTGATCAATTGCCTGCAAAAATAAAGAAATATCAGGGGGTGTTATTGCTCGGTAATAATCAGTGGTTAAATAGTCAAAATAATTTACCTAAAAAGCAAATTTACACGTTGGCCAATGCAATTGAGGCCGATCAACCAGTACCAATGGGGGTGAAGTTTTGTGATGCACCAGCATTGTATGATGCGAAGTGGTCAGATGTAATGCGGGCTTATGAACATAATCCTGTTGCGATGCCATATCAACGTTTAATGGCTTTCGGTGGTGACGCGTGGCATATCGCGAAGCAATATTTACAAGAGCCCAAATTAAAAAGTTTAGAATTTCAGGGCAGGACAGGATTAATTAAAATCAGTGACAATCAAATTCACCGTATTCCACATTGCTATCAACGAACTAAAAAGGGTATTGAGCCGATTTCAATTTAATAGGAAAAGTTAGATTGAGGGTGTGGATATGATGAACTTAGGCCAGTGGGCAGAGCAGCAAGCGCTAACATGGGCAGAGCAGCAAAATTATGTCTTGGTACAACGTAATTTACATAGTCGTTATGGCGAAATTGATTTGATCGTAGCTCGAGAAAAAGACTTGGTTTTTATTGAAGTTAAAGCGCGTTCAAATACCCAATATGCACAAGCGATAGAAACAATCTCGATTCACAAACAACGTAAAATGATGAAGACCGCGTTGCATTTTTTAAATGAACAGTCACATTTTTATGATTATTATTGTCGCTTTGATGTGATTTGTTTTGATTTTTATCAACACTTTGCAAAAACACTACAGCAAGACTTTTCAAAATACCCGTATGATCAGCAATGGATTGAAAATGCTTTTACTTTTGATCAAGAGTTGATTAATCTCTGATAAAAGAAACTGTGTAAATGCATAGAAAAATACCGGTGTAAAAATTTTAGGAGTTGTGCTGAGTGGTTAAGCGTATTGCAATGACGATGCTTTGTGTCGCGAGTTTATCAGGATGTGCGAGTTTTATTTCAAATGGTACAGGCTCAGCACCTGTAGGAACGGAAAGTGGTGCACGCTCTTTGGGGCAAGTATTTATTGACTCATCTATTGTTCGTACTGCAAAAATTAATTTATATAAATTAGATAGTCGTTTTAAACAATCTCGTGTCAATATTGAAAGCTTTCATGGCAATGTGTTGTTAACAGGCCAAGTGCCTGATAATCACTTAAAAGAATTGGCTGAAGAAAATGTTCGTTCAATGAGTGATGTTAAAACCGTACATAATTATATTACTGTGGGCAACCAAATTAGCTACAGCACTATTATGCAAGATACAGCTGTAACAGCTAATACCCGTGGGCTAATTATGAAAGCGCCTGTGGTATCTGACAGCAAAGTACACATTCATACTGAAGATGCTGTTCTTTATGTGATGGGCCGTTTAAACAGTGCGGAAATCACAGACTTAAATCAAATCTTGCAACAAGTGGGTAATGTAACGCGAATTGTCACTTTAATTGACAATGTTGAACAAAGCTCAAATCCACAAGAGCGTAGTATCAACTCGAGCTTTACCACACCAACTGTTAGTGATGTGCAACCTGAAGTACAAACGCCCGTTGCCATTGACCCAGATGCAGTTGATCCAAATTACGCACAATAAATCTCAATTATTTAGTATCGAAAATCTATGTCGAGCAAGTTTCAGCTTTGGTCACAACAGCTTCAACAAAAGGTGGAGCTGGCAAAATCACTTTATCGAGACTTTAGAATCTATGATTTTGGTAGTCTTGCACTCAATCGGCTCACACCTAAAAAAGGTTATAGCATCCAAAGTAATATTGCGTATGGCTTAAAAGCCCGTCATCGTTTGGATTTATATCGTACTGAGCAACCACGTCAAAAGCGCCCACTGATTGTATTTGTACATGGTGGCGCATGGATGCATGGTGATAAAAAAGACTATGGTTTTATTGGTGAAGCCTTTGCTAAAGAAGGTTTTGATGTTGCGGTTATAAACTATCAACTTGCACCAGAACATATTTTTCCTGCATCAATTGATGATTTGAGTCTAGCATTAAACTATTTGACGCAATCACAGCATAAGTTGCAGATCGAACTAGAAGATTTGGTGTTGATGGGGCATTCAGCAGGGGCATTTAATGTCATGTCTGCGCTGTACCATCCTCAGCCATATCAATTACAAATCCGTGAAAACATTCGTGCCATTGTCGGCTTGGCTGGGCCTTATCATTTTGACTATAAAGGTGACCCAATTTGTGCTGAGGCTTTCGATCAAGATGTCCCATATCAGCAAGTGATGCCGTATTATTTTGTTGAATCTAACAAAGTAAAACACTACTTATTTACTGCCGCGAATGACGATATTGTTGGGGTAAATAATAGTGAAGATTTAGACCGTCAATTAAAGGCATTGGGAAATCACAGTCAGTTAATAGAAATTCCTCGTGTCGGTCATATCACGATGATTGGGTCAGTATCGAGCTTATTTAGTCGTTTCTTTAAAACCAAAGCTGAAATTATGCGTGTTTTAGATGAAATTAGCCCGAAGGTTTAGAGAGCTGTTATTGGTATGAATAAACCGCAAATCTATTGCGGTTTATTTTTTTGTAAATACCTTTTGCTGCTTGATTAAAGCCAAGCCTCTGTATCATCAGCTACCGCTGTTCCATGTATCGCATGCATAATCATGGCGTGGGCAATACTACCTTTAAAGGGGATTTCTGGCAGATGATCAAACTTGAAAAATGCGGCATCCGCAATTTCTTCTTCTTGTAACTGTAATTCACCAGCTGCATATTCGGCTTTAAAAGCAATCATTAAATTACTCGGGAAAGGCCAAGGTTGGCTAGCTAAGTACTGGATATTTTTAACCTGTATGCCAACTTCTTCCAAGGTTTCGCGACGTACAGCTTCCTCTAAAGTTTCGCCAACTTCAACAAAACCGGCAATTAAGCCATACATTTGCCGTGCGTTACGCGCATTTTTTGCTAAGAGGATTTCGTCCTTGCCACGTGTAATAACGGTAATGACGCAGGGATTGACCCGTGGATATTGGTGATAGCCACAGGCAGGGCATACCATTGCATATTCAGTCGCGTGAACTTCAGTTGCTGTACCGCAATGGCTACAAAATTTATGATTACGACGCCATTCTAAAAGTTGAATTGCACGACTAGCTTGTTCAAACTCTTTGACATTCCAGAGTTGCAAAAGCTGACGTATTGGAATGAGTTGTAAGCCTTGAGGAATAGGCTCATCTTCGAGGAGGTCACGGGCAATCACTTGATCACCCGTACCTATATTTAAATCACTTGCGAGTTGCTCAACTTCTGGAAGTTGAAAGTTTTCATCGACCAACAATTGCTGTTGTTTAAAGATATAGGCAAGTGACAATTTAGACATTAGGCTGCTGCAGATTTCAGTTTTTCGCTACTGTCCAATGCTACCTTAAACATCGTGTGTAATACAGGTTGTTTGTTCTTTAAATTGTCAATGAGCATGTCAGCACTTGCGAGTGAATCGAGCGCTTGATTGATTTCCACTGCATTGATTGCAGTAGCTGTATCAACTCGAGCTTGAATAAATTTCGCTGTGGTATTTAATGCATTTTGTGCAGCATCCGCATTTAAGAACAACATTGCACCACCAATTTCACGTACTTGTGTCGCTGTGGTTGCAATATTTGTTACATCACCATCTTTCAAGTACTGCGCCAAAGATTGGCTGGCTGTATCAATTAAGACTTTGGTTTCGTTCAGCAATGCAGCATGGGCTTCATCTAAGCGATCAAGCGAGATGTTCATGTTATTCACACGCAGCTGCAGGCGGCTTGAGGTATGGTGACGCTCTAATACACCAATTGAGTTCATTGCTGAAAGAATGGTATTCATCAATTGCTGAGCAAAGTTTTCATCTTGCAGAATTGCAGTATTACCGAGAGAAGCTGCTTGACGTGATAAATCGTTATGCGCTTCATTCAGGTTGAGTACTTTGAAGATGTTCGCTAACTCATTCAATTTGGTTTGTAGTTCCTGAGTCTTTTCAGGTGTCATGTTTTGGTAGTTGAACTCAATGTCATTGCGAATTTGGGCCATCTCACTCGTCACTAACTCACCAATGGTATGCATGGTGTCAAAGTCAGGGCCATATAAATGACGGCTAAATACTTGTAGCTGTGTATCAGTTAATAGATCTTCGCCAATGTTGAGCTTGCCACGAATATGATGCGATATGACATCTTCTTGACTGATGCAAAGGCTCAGGACGTTGGCAAGATCTGCAATACTCGCTTTATAACGTTCTGGTGCATCAAAAAATTGAGCCATGTTGCGTTCAATGCTGATTAGCGTGCGTAAACGCGCATCGGTAATTAATAGTTGATCAATTTGATTGAGTGCAACAAAAACCAAGTTCCAATATTGTTTACTTGGGTGCTTTTCAGATAATCCAGCTAAATAAGCACCGACCAATTTCATCGCTTGTAGGTCAAGTTCGCTTTCTTCTTGCTTTATCAATTTATTCAGCGTGAGTTTGTATAAGCGATGAACATATTTAGATTTTTCTAAAGCAGGTGCTTGAGGTAATTCAAAATCAGGTGTAATGCAGTCGAGTAGTGACTCAATATGCTGACCTTCAGTTGTTACCGGCTTACCTAAAGCAAGTTCTAAGCGGTTTAAGCTGTCGAGCAGGAATTGTGGGATTTTAACTTCACGCAGACAGATAAATTCAATATAGCGTTTTAGCATGGTGGTGCCTTCGCTCAATGCGATGACATCTTGAGTATTAATTTGCGCTGGATTCCCCATGATCTTGCGCATTAATTCTGCTGAATATTGGGCAATCTTTGCCAAACTTGGCATATCGACCAATGCTAAAACTTGTGCACACTGTTCAAATTGAGTCAGTGCATCATCAATCCCGAAAGGTAATGTTTGATCTTCAACTAGGGTGCTGACTGCTGATTCGACTAATTTGATCGAGTTATCAACTTCATTTTTTATTATCAGCAAAGCCGTTGGATCAAAATGAATAGAGGTTTGGTAAGACATGTATCTGCACCTTTCCTTGATGTTATATCTTGTTTATAAACCGCCGGTTAAGGCGGTTCATGTTTATGGTTTTACTATAACGTATGTATGAATTGTTTAAATACAAAAAGTAACACGAAATTTAGTTTTTATTTGGCAAAAAGGCAAGGTGATCCATGTTTTTCTTCATATTGTTTGATCCATGTCTCATGTGCCTCAAGTTCATCTGCTGAAGGTAGAATGACAGGAAGTTCAATTTCTACTGCAGTTCGGGTTTGTGAACCATCAGCATTTTGGCTGTGGGTCAAGGCATCCATATCAAATGAAACCTGACCACCAGTCATCGCTAAGTAAACATCAGATAAAATTTCAGCATCGAGTAAGGCACCATGGAAGGTACGATCACGTTGTGGAATTTCATAACGACGCACTAAAGCATCAAGAGAGTTTTTCTGGCCAGGGTGTTTGGCTTTCGCCATTGCCAAGGTGTCAGTTACTTCACACACGTCCGAAAGCGCAACAAATCCTGCACGCTTGAACTCCATATTGAGGAAGTTCATATCGAAGGTAGCATTATGCGCAATAATTTCTGCCCCTTTTAAATAATCAAACAGCACATCGGCAATTTCACTATATAAAGGTTGATCTTTTAGAAAGTCATCGCTGATACCATGGATATTTTCAGATTCACCGACGGGTTTTTGTGGATTGATATAAATGTGAATTGAGCTACCCGTCAATTTACGGTTAATCATTTCCACAGCGCCGACTTCAATAATGCGGTCACCATCTTGGAAATAGAAACCTGTCGTTTCTGTATCGAGAATCAGCTGACGTGGGCCAGTGACATCAACAGTCGCAGGCGTGATCACGATTTTAGGATGAATCACTTTATTTGTTAAATCGGCACTCTGTTTTAAATGATCTGCTTTTTTATTTTTCGTTTCTGGGCTGAATACTTTTTCAACGGCAACATCGGTATCTGTTACAGCTGTATTTGATACGATGACAGGAATTTCAGTTGTATCATCATGAATGACTTCGGCTGTAACTGTAGATGTATCTTCCGGTGGTTCTTCATCGTCTTCATCACCAGCAAACTCAAGTCCAAATGGATCATTGAGCAACCAGTCTAATTCAGCTTTTTTTTTAGGGGCTTCAGCTACAGTAGCTGGGGCTTGCTTGAGTGCTTCTAAAGTTTTGTCGGCACCAAGATTGGCCAATTGATCGGCCATTTCATTGCCAGGATGTCCCGCATGACCTTTGATCCAGTTCCACTCAATATCACGACCCTGACATGCAGCATCAAGGAGCTTCCAAAGGTCAGGATTTTTAACATCTTTCCAATTTTTCTTTTTCCAACCATGAATCCATTCAGTGATGCCTTGTTTCACATAGTTGGAGTCAGTCCAAATAATTAACTTATCATCGGCTGAACAATGCTTAATGCCTTCTATGGCAGCAGTCAGTTCCATGCGGTTATTGGTGGTATTTTCTTCACCACCACAGATTTTCTCTTCGCCGGATTCACTGATGATATAAGCTCCCCAGCCACCCAAACCAGGGTTGCCGCGACATGCACCATCAACATAAAGCGTGATTGTTTGAGACATAAATCAAATCCGGACAAAAATTATCAATCTGAGTTGTATATTGTATATCGCAAATGCGGCTGATAAAGCCATATCGCGCGTTTTTTTTAATTTCTTGTAACATTTATACTGAAATAGCGTTAAATTAACGCCTTGTGTCTGAAGCCTGCTTCACTACAATGGCATATCTAAAAAATAAATTTTATACGAGTTGTCTGGATTTTTTTATGTATAAATCAACTGCGACTGAATGGCAGCCTACTTTACCTCAACTATTTAAATTTACAGTGTTAGGTTCGGCACTTGCAGCACTGGGTCTCACGGGCTGTGCATCGTCGCAAACAACAACTCAAAAAGCGGGCTCGAAGCAGGCGGGTTCTAATTTTCTTGATGCCAACAGTTTAGACTCGCTAGAAGATTTACTGTCTGCAACAGATATGCGTGCAGTAGAAGGCGATCGTTTATTGGTTCTAAAACATGGTGATGTTTGGAAGCGTATGACGGTTGGTTTTAAGATGGATTTAAACCATTGGGATAGCCGTATTGAAGCGCAACGAGGTTGGTTTATTTCGCGTCAACCTTATATCGATCGTTTAAGTGCACGTGCATCGCGTTATTTATATCACACCGTAAAAGAAGCAGAGCGTCGTGGTTTGCCGACAGAATTGGCTTTGCTCCCTGTGATTGAAAGTTCTTATGATCCAGCAGCAACCAGTAGTGCAGCAGCAGCAGGTTTATGGCAGTTTATCCCTAGTACAGGTCGTATCTACGGTTTAAAACAAACTTCTTTATATGACGGTCGTCGTGATGTAGTTGAATCAACACGTGCTGCTTATGAGTTTTTGGGTGCATTACATAACCAATTTGGTTCTTGGGAATTGGCATTGGCTTCTTATAACGCAGGGCCTGGTCGGATTCAACAAGCCATTAACCGCAACCGCGCAGCAGGCCTACCAACAGATTATTGGTCGTTAAAATTACCGCAAGAAACCATGAATTATGTGCCACGTTTCTTAGCTGTTGCGCAAATAATTAAAAACCCGGGTGCATATGGTGTAAGTTTACCGCCAATTGCAAACCGTCCGCATTTCCGTGAAGTTGCAGTTGGTCCTGTCAATCTAAATGAAATTGCATCAATTACTGGTTTGAGTCGTGCTGAATTGTATTCATTAAACCCCGGTCATCGCGGTGATGTGATTGATAGCAGCAGTCCAATGCGTATTTTGATTCCAGCAGATGTGAGTCCTTCTGTTGATGTGCGTTTGAAAAAATTACAGGCAGGTGGATCTTCAGGTTATTGGGCAAGTAATTCAAACTTACCGAAAAATAATGTTGAAATTACGCCTTCACGTGTGACTCCGCCTGAGTTAAATACCAAAACGATTCAACCTACGAAAGTCACGCCGCCACCTTTAAAAAATCAGCCATCAGTTGCAGCTGTCGTAACACCACCAGCTAAAACAGTTACTACACCTGCGACAACGACAGTTACATCTACAGCAAGTCAAGTAAAAGTGAAAACGCCTGTGGGTTCTTCTGCATTGGCTGCTTTCGCTTCAAATACGGATATTCCTAGTGCGCCGCGTATTCCTGTTGCAGTTTCACCAAGTACACAAGTGAAACCTGTTTCTGTCGAGCCGCCATTATCTGCTAATGAACGTGAACAAATCATGGCAGCGATTAAGGCGGATGGTGAAAATAAAACAGTTGATGAAGTCTTAAAACCGGTTGCAACCAAAGCAGAACAAGAAGAAGTTGTAGAAGAAATTAAAGCCCTTGCACCTAAAGGTACTGAAATTGTCGATCCATACGATGGCAAGATTAAGCTGACTGCAATTCAGACCAGCCAGTCTGTTGCAGAGCAGCAAGGTAAAGAGTTAACAAAAGGCTTTTCTTATCCGAAAAGTGTCGCTGAAAATACCAGCTTAGATTCTGAAGAGGCTAAACGTAACCAAGGCAAAAATGTGATCCGTACGGATTCAGAAATCGTGGTGGTACCACCGAAAGGTAAACGTAGTACTTATACGGTTTTGTCGGGTGATACGTTGGCATTGATTGCGATGAAAAATGGTGTCAACTGGCGTGATATTGCACAGTGGAACCAAATTTCCCCAGATTCAACTTTATATGTAGGGACAACAATTTATTTGTACGATGCTAAGCCGATTGTACAAAATAATGAAGAATCGAAAGCGAAAACAACGCCAGATCAATATGTGGTTAAAGCCAATGACAGTCTAACCGCAGTTGCGAGCCAGTTTGGATTAACAACTAAGCAACTTGCTGACTACAATGGTTTAACTACAACAAGTGGTCTATTTGTCGGTCAAAAACTTTCATTGAAAGAAACGGCTGCATCCAAAGCAAAACTTGAGGCTGATAAAAAAGCGATAGCGAGCCAGACGGCTGAAAAAGTGCAAAAAATTCAGACCAAGTCTTATGTGGTTAAACGTGGTGAATATCTAAAAGTTATTGCAGACCGTTATGCACTGTCAAATCAGGAGTTAGCCGACTTAACACCGGGTCTAACTTCAAATAGTAGCTTGATGGCGGGTCAAAAAATCAATGTGCCTGTAAATACTGTTGAGACTGATGAAAAAGTTGAAAAGTTAGACAGTAAAGTCGTTAGCCGTATTGAAAATGTCAAAGTTGATCCTGCTTATAAAGTTGAAACTTATAAAGTTCAACGCGGTGACACGCTTTACAGTATTGCATCACAATCAAAAATTAGTCTGTCTGAATTAGCAAATCTGAATAATCTAAATAGTAATAGTGGATTGCAAGTTGGACAAAGTTTGAAAGTGCCAGCAGGAAATTCAGTACCTGATACCTATGTTGTTCAGTCAGGTGATACCCTAACAGGTATTGCAAGCCGTTATAATTTGGGCATGGATTATGTTGCTAATATCAATGGTATTGAACGCAGTTCTGGGCTTCGCGTTGGACAAAAGTTAAAACTCACCGGTGATGAGTCAACAAAAGTTGAATCTAAAAATGAGTCTAAGGCTGTGAGTCGTGTATCAAATGAAATGAGCGACACACATGTAGTTAAATCCGGTGAAAGCTTAGGTCAAATCGCGAATAAATATAAACTTCAATTAAGTTATTTGGCAGCCTTGAATGGGCTCAGTACCAATAGTGCTATACGTGTTGGTCAAAAACTTAAAATTGATGGTGAGATCCCATCTGACCTTAGCAATAAAACTTTAGACACTAAAAAGTCAGCAGTTAAAACTTCGACAAATTCAGTTAAAACGAATAATACGGAAAGCTACAGTGTGAAATCTGGTGAATCCCTAAATTCGATTGCGAATCGTGTAGGCGTTAGCGTTTCTGATTTGGCGGAATTGAATAATTTGAGCCCTCGCGCAGGTTTACGAGTTGGGCAGAGCTTACAAGTTCCTAAAACAATTTCGGAATATCGTATTAAACGTGGTGATACTTTAATTGGTTTAGCGAGTCGTTACGGTATGGAGAGCTCAGCTTTAGCTGAAATGAATGACCTGAAACCATCGGCTCAGTTAAGAATTGGTGATGTAATTAAGGTGCCGAACTGAGTCGTACTAAACAGGAGTTAAGTTGAATGTCATATGCTTCAACTTCAATCTGGTTAGCCGTATCTAGTTTAACTTTAGTAACACAAGGGGCGTGGGCTGCATTGCAGACCACGCCTTTTCTTGCGATACATAGTCAGCCTAAATATAGCCAACTATCAGCAATGCCTTATGCCAATGTTTATGCCGCAAAAGGAGGTTATTTAACTACATCAGTTATAGGTGGTTTTGATAATTTAAATAGCATGAATGGCAAAGGAAGCTCAGTCGAAGGTGTGAATTATTTATTTGATACCCTGATGAGTTCATCTTTAGATGAACCCGGCGTGTTATATCCATTAATTGCTGAAAAAATTACTTTTGACCCTGAGCATACTAACTTTGCAGTTTTTCATCTTAATCCTAAGGCACGTTTTAGTGATGGCTCGGAACTGACTGCTGAAGATGTGAAATTTAGTTTTGACACTTATCAAACGAAATCTAATCCTGGACTACAAATGTATCTAGCAGATTTGGATAAAACTGAAGTGTTGTCAAAATATCAGGTCAAAATGACATTTAAATCAGGCAATAATTCGGATATGCCACTGATATTGGCGCAGATGCCAATTTACTCAAAAATGGATTGGGCAAAAAAAGATTTCACTCAAATTACCATGCAACCTATTTTAGGTTCTGGCCCTTATTTGATTCATCAGATTAATTCTGGACGCAGTATTAGTTATAAACGAAACTTGAAGTATTGGGCAAAAGAGCTTCCGGTGAATAGAGGCCGATATAATTTTGATATTCTCAAGTTTACTTATTATCGAAGCGCAGATATTGCTTTTGAAGGATTTAAAGCTGGGCAATCAAGTTTATATGAAGAAAAAATAGCACGAAAATGGGTAAGTGATTACCAATTTCCAGCCGTTAAAGCGGGTTTGGTGGTACAAAAACGTATCGCACATGAGCGACCAATACCCACAAAAAGCATGGTATTTAATACGCGCCGAATGCCATTTCAGGATATTCGCTTTCGTCAAGCATTAACCTATGCCTACGATTTTGAGTGGCAAAATAAAGCCTTGTTTTATGGACAATATCAGCGCTTACAGAGTTATTTTTCAAATAGCGTATTGGAAGCCAAAGGTTTGCCAACGACTGCAGAAATGGAAGTTTTAAAACCATTATTAAATGAAATGAGTCCTTTAGAGCTTAAAGGCGTATTGGCCAATTGGAAATATCCTGTGTCAGATGCGAGTGGTTTTAATCGTAGCAATCTACTGACTGCACGTCAGCTATTATTAAACTCAGGTTATCGGTATCACAATGGTGTGCTTGTTGATCAAAATTTAAGACCAGTACATTTTGAGTTTTTAATTCACCAAAGTGAAATGCAAAGAATAATCTTACCCTATATTCGAAATTTGAAACGATTGGGGATTACGGTCACTATCCGTAAAGTCGATGATGCGCAATATACAGAAAGATTACGTCACACTGATTTCGATATGATTATTGATGAAATGCCACAATCCCTGATTCCATCTAGTGAACAAGCACAATTTTGGGGGAGTGAAGCCGCTGATCAGGTTGGAAATTATAATTATGCAGGCATTAAAAGTGCTGTGATTGATAACGTGATTCAACAAGTGATTGATGCGCCGAATCGTGATCAACTTATTGTTCGTACTCGGGTACTAGATCGGCTTTTACGGGCAGGTTATTACCAAATTCCAACTTATGGAAAAGGGGAAAATTGGTTTGCCTATTGGAACATGTATCAACAACCAAATATAAAACCAAAGTTATCCACGGGTATTGATTACTGGTGGAGCAATGCAGTTGAAGCAAAAAAAGTTACGCAATATTTGCGTCAACAATAACGACAACTGAATTACAAGGAAAGTCATCTTAAACATGGGCACATATATATTAAAGCGTTTGCTCCTGATTATTCCGACGTTGTTTTTCATTTTATTGATTAACTTTGTGGTAATTCAGATTGCTCCGGGTGGGCCAGTTGAGCAAGCAATTCAGCAAGCCGAAGCTTTTCAGGGTATTGGGACAACGAGCGGTGGCGAAACAGCAACGTCTAGCATCAAATATCAAGGTGCCAAAGGCTTAAGTGAAGAAATGGTCGCAAAAATTGAAGCGCAATATGGTTTTGATAAACCGCTGTTGGAGCGTTTTTGGTTAATGTTGAAAGGTTATTTAACCCTCGATTTTGGTACCAGTTATTTTAAAGATAAGGCGGTGACACAATTGCTTTGGGAAAAATTGCCGGTGTCCTTGTCTTTGGGGTTGTGGAGTACATTGCTGATTTATTTGGTTTCCATACCATTAGGGATTAAAAAAGCTCGTCAACATGGCATGTTGTTTGATAAAAGCACCTCTATTTTATTGGCGATTGGTTATGCCATTCCGGCGTTTGCTTTTGCGATTTTGCTCATTGTATTTTTTGCCGGTGGTTCTTATTTTCAATGGTTCCCGTTACAAGGCTTAGTTTCTGAAAACTTTGCCGAACTGAGTGTGTTGGGCAAAATTGTGGATTATTTTTGGCATATGGCGTTGCCTTTATTTGCCATGGTGATTGGTAGTTTTGCGAGTTTAACCTATCTGACCAAATATTCTTTTATGGACGAATTGAATAAACAATATGTCTTGGCGGCGCGATCTAAAGGCTTAACCGAATCAAGAGTGTTGTATGGGCATGTATTTCGCAATGCCATGTTGATTGTGATTGCTGGCTTACCTGAAGCGCTGATTGGCATTTTCTTTGTTGGTAACCTGTTTATTGAGATTATTTTTAACTTAGATGGTTTGGGTTTATTGGGCTTTGAAGCAATTGTACAACGTGATTATCCTGTTATTTTTGGCACATTATTCATCTTTACGTTAATGGGGCTGATCCTGCGTTTAATCAGTGATGTGATGTATCAAATTATTGATCCGCGTATTAACTTTGATTCACAGGGGGCAAAATAATGTCTCCAATTATGCAAGCACGTTTACAACGATTTAAAGAAAATAAACTTGGGTTTGGCTGCTTTATTGTTTTTGCCCTGATTTTTGTTTTGTCCTTGGCAGCAGAATTGATTGCTAATGATAAGCCTTTGTTAGTCAAGTACGATCAATCCCTCTATATGCCGGTTCTCAAGACCTATCCAGAAACCACGTTTGGTGGAGTGTTTGAAACCGAAGCAGATTATAAAGATCCAGTCGTTCAACAGCTGATTAACGATAAAGGTTGGGCGGTCTGGCCGCTGATTAAATTTTCCTACCAAACCCCAAATTTAGAATTGGCAGTACCTGTGCCATCTGCACCGACTGCACAAAACTGGTTGGGTACGGATGACCAAGGACGCGATGTGTTGGCGCGTATTCTTTATGGTTTACGGGTGTCTTTATTATTTGGTTTTACATTGACAATGGCCTCAGCTCTATTGGGCATCATGGTCGGTGCTGTGCAAGGCTATTACGGCGGTTGGGTGGATCTGATTGGACAGCGCATATTGGAAGTCTGGGGCGGTTTGCCGATGTTGTTCATGGTGATGATTTTGGTCAGCATGTTTACTCCAAGCGTATATTGGCTTTTTGTGATTATGCTGCTTTTTGGCTGGCCGACCTTGGTGGGATTGGTGCGTGCGGAATTTTTGCGTGCGCGAAATTTTGATTATGTCCGTGCAGCCCGCAGTTTGGGGGTGACCGATCGCACCATCATGTTCAGGCATATTTTACCAAATGCCATGAGTTCCAGTTTGTCTCAATTACCATTTATGTTAACTGCAAATATTACTGCACTGACTGCTTTGGATTTCTTGGGATATGGCTTACCGCCAGATGCGGCATCTTTAGGTGAATTATTACTTCAAGGTAAAAATAACTTGAATGCGCCTTGGCTAGCTTTATCGGGTTTCTTTACTTTAACCATAGTGCTGTCTTTATTGATTTATGTTGGGGAGGCGACTCGAGATGCATTCGATCCAAGACGCCAATAATAAGAATGATGCATATCAAGAAGTACTCTGTGTTGAGCATTTAAACATTGCACATCAGCAGCAGGTTTTGGTGCAAGATCTGAACTTTCGTTTGCATGCCGGTGAAACGCTAGCGATTGTCGGGGAAAGTGGTTCCGGGAAATCCATCAGCAGCCTCGCTATTTTAGGCTTGCTGCCGCGCAATTTAAGTATTCAAGGCAATGTGCAATTTGAGGGTCAGGCATTGCTTGGTCTGAGTAGTGCACAGCATCGCAAGATTCGGGGGCAAAAGATTGCCATGATTTTTCAGGAGCCGATGACCGCGCTGAATCCCTTGCATCGAGTGGAAAAAATCATTGGTGAAACTTTGCTGTTGCAAGGGTGGTCTAGAGCTAAAACGCGACAACGAGTCATCGAATTATTAACAGATGTTGGTATTCCTGAACCTGAAGAAAAAATGCGTCGATATCCACACGAACTTTCAGGTGGGCAGCGTCAACGGGTGATGATTGCGATGGCATTGGCACTTGATCCCGAGATATTAATTGCTGATGAGCCAACCACGGCTTTAGATGTCACTTTGCAAGCGCAAATCTTAAATTTATTAAAGTCGCTACAACAGCAGCGCAATATGGCGATGATATTAATTAGCCATGACCTGAATTTGGTCAAGCGCTATGCCGAACATGTGATTGTGATGAATCGTGGACAAGTGGTGGAACAAGGAGATGTACAGGAAATTTTTGAGCAACCGACGCAGGCGTATACCAAAAATCTATTAGACCATGATTTTGGTAAAGCAATACAGGTTTCGCAAACTCAAACACTTTTAGAATTACGCCAGTTAGTAGTGAAGTTCCCAGTCAAACAAGGCTTATTGAACCGCATCAAAGATTATGTCATTGCGGTAGAAGCTTTGGATTTAACAGTGGCTGAAGGTGAGTCGATCGGTATTGTTGGAGAGAGTGGTTCTGGGAAAAGCTCCCTAGCATTGGCTATTGCTCGGCTCATAGAAAGTGATGGTGATATCTTCCTTCAAGGCCAATCCATAAATCATTTGTCTGAAAAACAATTGCGACCTTTACGCAGTAAATTTCAAATTGTCTTCCAAGATCCATTTAGTAATCTGAATCCACGTTTAAATGTTGAACAAATCATTGGTGAGGGTCTGGCGTTAAAGCAGTTATCGGCAGTTGAAATTGGTCAATGTATTGATGAAGCTTTAGAAAAAGTGGAGCTGCCAATTTCGTTTAAACAGCGTTATCCGCATGAACTTTCAGGTGGGCAACGGCAACGTATTGCCTTGGCGCGCGCATTGGTGCTACGACCTAAGCTGCTGATTTTAGATGAACCGACTTCGGCGTTGGATCGAACCACACAGCGTTCGATTGTTAAACTGCTGCGACGTTTACAGCAAGAATTTAACATCAGCTATTTATTTATCAGTCATGATTTGCAAGTGGTCAAAGCCTTGTGTCAAAAAGTGTTGGTACTACGTCATGCCAAAGTCATGGAATTTCAAGACACTGTAGATCTATTTGCGAGACCACAAACGGACTATACCCGTAAATTAATTGAAGCCAGCCAATACTAAAATCAAACTTATGGATATTTTGACAAGTGTCATTGTCAAAATATCCTTGACCTTTAGAAAATAATAATTAGAGTAAATACTCAGGACTTATTATTTCATTTTGGACATTGCCATGAGCCATTTAGCTGAAAGCTTTAAAATTCGTAATACCACATTTAAAAATCGCATCATCAAAGGTGCAATGAGTGAAGCATTGGCCAATACCGCAGGCCAACCCAATCACTTACATTTTGGGTTATATGAAGCTTGGGCGAAGGGTGGTTTAGGCTGTGCCATTACGGGTAATGTCATGGTGGATTTTCGTGCTAAAAATGAGCCTGGGGTTGTTGTCGCTGAAACTGAGCGAGATTTAGTACAGTTAACACAGTGGGCTGAGCTAGGCAAGAAGCACGGCATGGTGCAATTGGTTCAACTGTCGCATCCAGGTCGTCAATGTCCGAAAGGATTAAATCGAGAAACTGTAGCACCATCAGCGGTACCATTTAGTCCGATGTTGGCAACGACTTTTGGTACACCGCGTGAATTACGTGAGGATGAAATTCTCGATATTATCCAACGTTTTGCTACAGCAGCACAGCTATGTGAAAAAGCCGGATTTGAAGGCGTTCAACTGCATGGTGCACATGGTTATTTGATTAGTCAGTTCCTCTCACCTTTAACCAATAAACGTCAAGATCAGTGGGGTGGTTCAAATGAAAATCGCATGCGCTTTTTGCTTGAAATCTATAAAGCAGTTCGTGCAGCGACGACCGATGATTTTATCATTTCGGTCAAACTAAATTCTGCTGATTTCCAACGCGGCGGAATTAGCGAAGCAGATGTGATTGAGGTCTTTAAAGCAATAGATGCCGCAGGGATTGATATGATTGAAATCTCGGGCGGTTCCTATGAAGCGCCAGCGATGGCGGGTGCTAAAGAAGAAAAACGTAAAGCCAGTACCATTGCTCGTGAAGCTTATTTCCTCGATTTTGCGGACAATATCCGTAAAGAGGTAAAGTGTGCATTGATGGTTACAGGTGGGTTTAGAACCGTCCAAGGCATGAATGCTGCATTAGACAGTGGGGCTTGTGATTTTATTGGTATTGCACGTCCATTCGCTGTAGAAGTCGATTTGGCTGATCGTTTATTGGCGGGTCAAGATGTTCGTTACGGTGTGGACAAAATTAAAACTGGCATACCGATGATTGATAAAATGGCGATTATGGAAATTATTTGGTATGCCGCTCAGTTTAAATCGATTGGTGAAGGAAAACAGCCAAATCCTAAACTTTCACCCTTAAAAGTGTTTTTTAAATATCTCAAAGGCAATTTAACCGCGGTCATTAAAGGGCAAGTCAATTCACGTAAGTCGGCTTAATCAATCATTGAATTTTTAGAATCAGGGCAACCGACATATATTCATGTTATGGTTGCCTTCATTCATATCAATATTGCTTACAATAAAAATGTCTAGAATTTTAATATTAACGGTCATTCTTTCGGGGCTCAGTTCTGCCCTCTATGCTCAGTCTACATTTCAGACGGGAGATATTATTTTTCATATCTCAAAGTCACAGCAAAGTTTAAGCATTCAAAAGGCCACACATTCGCCCTATAGTCACATGGGCATGATCGTAAATAAAAATAACCAAACGTGGGTGCTTGAAGCCATTCAACCTGTGCAATACACCACTTTAAATCAATGGATCGCACGTGGGGAAAATGCTCACTATGTGGTGAAAAGGCTCAAACAACCCTTAAATGTGCCGCAGAAAACGAAGCTGGTACAAAATGCAGAAAAGTACTTGGGCAAACCCTATGATATTTATTTTGAATGGGATGACCGTGCAATTTACTGTTCTGAAATTGTTTGGAAAGCTTATCAGCATGCTTTAGGAATCGAACTTTCGCCGTTACAACAACTTAAACAATTTGATTTAAAACAAAATGAAGTGCAGCGTCTAATGCGGCAGCGCTATGGTCAAAATATTCCGCTAAATGAGCAGGTGATTGCCCCTAAGGCAATTTATGATTCAAAACTTTTAAAAGAAATATTTAGAAATTAAGACAATAAAAAAGCCCAAGTCGCGATGCTTGAGCTTTTCAATGAGTGGTTGAAACCATCTCGAATATGGCGTCCCTACGGGGATTCGAACCCCGGTTACCGCCGTGAAAGGGCGATGTCCTAGGCCTCTAGACGATAGGGACAGTACAGAAAATAAATTTTAAACCGTTACTTTTAGTTTGAAGTAATGGCGTCCCTACGGGGATTCGAACCCCGGTTACCGCCGTGAAAGGGCGATGTCCTAGGCCTCTAGACGATAGGGACTTAAAAAATCTACTTCTGAAAATTGGCGTCCCTACGGGGATTCGAACCCCGGTTACCGCCGTGAAAGGGCGATGTCCTAGGCCTCTAGACGATAGGGACGTTTCAGAGGTGGGCGTATATTAGGTTGAAAATCAGGGGGTGTCAAACGCTTTTCCACAAATAATTTAGCTTTTCCGTGTTGAGTGCATAAATTTAAAACAATTTGATAAATTTGTTTGAAAAATACAGATTTTATGCTGAATTTTTAATCGTATCTAAGAGTGCTTGGATCACTTCAGGATGTTGTAAATAATTTTGAATATCATGTGGATGATGAATATCTGTCCGAATTTGATGGTTGATAATTGCGGGTTTAAAATCAAAAGTTGGTTTTATGAGTGGGAAGCTGCTGAGAAAATCATCATGTGAATAAAAATTTATCCAATCGCCTAAAATTGCATCAGGATGTTGAAGCGGCTGTGGAAAATACGTTTGGATCACGCGAAAAGCTAAAGGTGAGCCTAAACTTATAAAACGTTGAATTTTAAGTTCAGGATGAAGCAGTAAAAAATGATATGCAATGACCGAACCTAGGGAATGAGCCACAATCACTGATGTTTTATGATTGTGTAATTGCTCATGGATACGTGTATGCACCGCATGAATAAAATGTGGGTTGGATAAATATAAATATGTTTCAACTAAAAATTTGTGCAGTAAGCTCGCATGAAGTTTGGGAAAGTAATTCAGCACAAATGAAAAATCATGCAGTACTAAGTCTTTGCTTTGGGCTGAGAAAGTTTTTAAGGTCGGGCTAAATTTTAAAGCATCAAAGATTTTTGAGTAGAAAATGCTCTTTTTAATATTTTCATTATTGTTAATTATCTTGGTTTGTTTTAGTGGATGCGTAGGATGGAAAAAGGGCAAATGAGACCAGACCTGAGGCATAAGCGTACTTGCATTTAATGTGTTTTCTAAATGATAGCGCGTGAGTAAGTCTCCATAAAAAGGCATGTGAGCATGTTTTTTGAAGTATGGAAATGCTGCCTGCTGATGCGCTTGAATTAAACCTTGTTCTAAAATGTCTAGCCAATGTTGTTGTAACGATGCGGCTGTCTGCTGTTGCTGATTCATGCCATGGATAAAGATAACATTCATAGTGCACCTCATGGGATGCTTAATGTATTGATGTTTCCCTTGCAATATAGAGATAAAAAAAGAGCAACCGAAGTTGCTCTTTGTAAAACTCAAATCAAATTAAGATTTGTTGTGGTAGAAAGCATAATAACTGGCATAACACACAGCAATAAATGCCAAACAACCAAAGAAGCTAATACGCATACTTGGATCAAAGACCATACTGATACAGGTAATGAAACAGAATACAAAGCCTAAGATTGGAACAATTGGGAAGAGTGGTGCAGCAAAGCCTAGATCTTTGGCAGTTTTGCCTTCCTTATACCATTGGCGACGGAAGTTAAACTGACTTAAGCAAATACTCATCCAAACCACAACCATGGTAAATGCAGCAATACCTAAAAGATTTGTGAAAATCGTTTCAGGGGCAAATTGCTCAGACAATAAACCTGGTAGGCCACCAATCATTGTTACAATCACTGCAACATACGGAATACCACGTGCATTTACACGAGAGAACACGGCTGGTAATTGCTTCTTATAAGACAAAGACCACATCATGCGTGATGCTGCAAATAGTCCTGAGTTCGCAGCAGATAAAAGCGCAGTAATAATGACAAAGCGGATTACATCTTCAGCATAAGGAATACCGATATGTTGGAATACCGCAACAAATGGTGAGCTACTGACGCCATCACCACCAAGACCTGCTTCTTGATGTGGTAATAAGCAAGTAACGACCACAATGGTACCCACAAAGAAAATCAACAAGCGGAAAATTGCTGTGTTAATCGCTTTTGGTACATTTTTAGCAGGGTCTTTGGTTTCACCGGCAGCAACACCAATGAGTTCAGTACCTGAGAAAGCAAAGTTAACAATTAACATGGTCGTGAAAATTGGGAACAAGCCTTCAGGGAACCAACCTTGTGCGGTAAGGTTACTAAAGAGCGGTGCTGTTTCTTGACCTTGATAGCCAATAAAACCAAAGATAGCCATTAAGCCGAGCACGATAAAAGCAACTACGGTGATTACTTTAATCAAAGCTAACCAGAATTCAGATTCAGCAAACCATTTAGTTGAAATCATATTTAAGCTAAATACAAAAGCACCAAAGATTAAAGTCCACATCCACATGGAACTGTCTGGGAACCATTCCTGCATGAGCAGTGCTGCAGCAGTAAATTCAGTTCCTAGGGTAACTGACCATGTCAGCCAATATAACCAAGTGATGGTATAACCTGTGCCTGGACCAATATAGCGTTTAGCATAAGCGCCAAATGAGCCAGATTCAGGCATATGTACAGCGAGCTCACCTAAGCAAAGCATCACCATGTAGGCGATTACACCGCCTAAAAAATACGAAAGAATGGCACCTACAGGCCCCGTTTGTGCAATGACTTCACCCGAACCTAAAAATAGACCAGTACCAATTGCGCCGCCAAGCGAAATCATTACCAGATGTCGAGTACTCATAGCGCGTTTTAACGGCGCAGAATTGCCCTGATGCGAAGCATCATTCGGAGAATGAGATGACTGCATAGAGTAAAAGGAAAAATCAAGAAATGAAGCGAGTAATTGTAGTGAACAATGTTACTGTTCTGCAATCAATTAATATAATTTATAGATAAATAAACTGATTGTTTGTCAAAGCTGACAGAAGAATTGGCGTCCCTACGGGGATTCGAACCCCGGTTACCGCCGTGAAAGGGCGATGTCCTAGGCCTCTAGACGATAGGGACGTTTTTGAGGTGCTTGTATGTTATGGATAAATAGAGACTGAGTCAAAGGAAATTTTGAAAAATACGATTTATTCGTTTGTTATTCATACACATAAACTGAATTTTTAATCTTTAAAAGGTCTAAGTTAGATGTATCAATAAATAATTTTAGCTTTCTCATAAAATGAGAAATATACATCGATCATGTAGTGAATTAAAAAAATAGTACAAACGGAGGATTTGCCATTTAAAAAGTGAACCTGAGATTGGTCAGATTCACTGAATAAAAGCTTAAATAAGATTAATTTTTATTATGGTATAACCAGTAATAACCTGCATAGCATGCTGCCATGAACAGCAAGCAGCCGATGAAACCAGAGAGCATTTCAGGGTCTGCCGCCATACTTAAGCCAGTTGCAGTACAACAAACAAAACCTAAAATAGGTACCAATGGGAACCAAGGTGTACGGAATTTAAGTTCAGATACACGATGACCTTGTTTGAGCCATTGGCGACGGAAGTTGAACTGACTCCAACAAATACTCATCCAAACGATGACCATGGTGAATGCCGCGACACCCATTAAGTTTTTAAAGATCACATCTGCGCCAAATTGCTCTGAAAGCAAGCCTGGTAGGCCACCGATCATGGTAACTAATACAGCAACGTAAGGCACACCCGATTTGCTCAATTTACCAAATACGGGTGGCAATTGTTTTTGCGCAGACAGTGCCCACATCATGCGTGAAGCAGCATAAAGGCCTGAGTTCGCAGTAGAAAGTAAGGCTGTAATAATGACGAATCGAATAAAGTCTTCAGCGTATGGAATCCCCATCAGGTTGAAAACTGATACAAAAGGACTGCTACTTAAACCTCCATGACCACCTACATTTAAGCCAGCATCGGTATAGGTTAACAACGAGCTAATCACAATAATTGTGCCGACAAAGAAAATGATAAGTCGCCAAACGGCCGCATGAATGGCTTTCGGTACATTCTTTTCAGGATTTTCAGTTTCGCCAGCAGCAATACCGATCATTTCTGTACCATTAAAGGCAAAGTTCACAATCAGCAAAGTTGCAAACAGGGGAAATAAACCATTTGGGAGCCAACCGTGTTCAGTTAAATTATGGAACATCGGTGCAGATTCATAACCTTGGAAAGGTACAAAACCGAAGATGCAAGCAAAACCAAGAATAATGAATAGCAGCACAGTTGCGACTTTCACCATCGACAACCAAAACTCTGATTCAGCAAAAGTACGTGTAGAGCTTAAATTTGAGAACAATACCCCTGAAGCAAAAATCAGCGTCCATAACCAAATTGAAGTTTGTGGAAACCACTCCTGCATAAGAATCGCGGCTGCGGTGAATTCTGTTCCAAGCGTCGCAGACCAGCCAAGCCAATACATCCACGAGACCATATATCCTGTACCTGGGCCAATATAGTTCGTTGCAAATGCACCAAAGGAGCCTGAAACAGGTAAATGTACAGCCAATTCACCTAAACAGAGCATAACCATATAGGCAATTAAGCCGCCAATAATATAGGCAAGGACTGCACCGAGTGGGCCGGCTTGTGAAATTACTTCACCTGAACCCATGAATAAGCCAGTACCAATGGCACCGCCAAGAGAAAGCATAACGAGGTGACGAGTCGTCATCGCTCTTTTTAGCGATGGACTATGTCCCTCTGCAGATGAAGACTGCGAAGGTTCTGAGGGAGATTGCATAGTGAAAATAAGTGTTTAGAAAGATGTATTTTATGATTGATTTGAATGAAATATGTGATAAATCGTATTTTTCTTATAATGTGAGAATATTAATCTAAAATCTTGATATTTAAAGCCGATCACTACTTAGTGATCGGGTGTCTGAAACTGTGATTCAGAAGCGGCTTTCGGTTGAGCCTGTTCCGTAGCTGGAGCAGGGGTATTATCACGACTGACAATATAAATATACAGTGCAGATGGAAATAAAATGGCTAAAACCAAGAGCAACTTTTTAAGCATGAGGTTAACTAACATTGAAAAACGTATTGCTTCATTATAAACAAAACGAGTCAGACTGAAAGTAATTAAAGTTTTAGGTTTTCCTGTTCAAGTTTTGAAAGTATGAGTTGGTAAATATCAGGATAATTCAGCTTAAAATTACGTCGTTGCATAATTGTGATGGTTGATGCATTCGGCTGGACACCCAATTTTAAAATTTTTTGTGTTAAAGCGAGTTGTGGGGAGCGATCATCAAAATGTGTATTGAGTAAGTTGCCATCTGTATTTTTTACGGTGAGTCCCATATTCACTAGATAATCCAAAACATTGGGTAAACCAAAACCTGCAGCTTTGTAGAGTAAATTATATGTTTGAGCACGATAGCCACGACCATATGTTTGCTGTGTTTTTAATAATCCTAAGGCATTATAAAATTCTAATTTGGCAATAATTGCTTGCTCATTAATAGAACCATCGCCATTTTTTAAGCTCTTATTGATTGTGTTATAAGTCACATCGTTTGAGCTTGGTTTGCAATCAGCAGCAATCAGTCGCTTAATATCTGGTAGTGGAAGTACAATGTGTGCAGTGTCACACATTTTTTTAACTTCTTTATTTTTCATTTTACTGTTTTGAATATTTTTATTTTCAAACTCTGAAACCAGTGCAGACCAACCATATAGACTCGTAAATCTATAATAACGTGATGCATCTTTAGTAAGGCCTTTAATGTTCTTAAAATCTTGAATCTGATCAATGGATGGAGCATTCGTAGCATAATTTAGCGACTTTGGGTCATCAGCAATACAAAAGCTACTCATCAAGAGACATGTAAAAATAATGAGATTTTTCATGGCTTATTTTTTTCTAATAACGCATAAATTTCAGGATGTTTGGTTGCAAAACCTTTTTGTTCTAATTGTCTATAAACTTCAGCATTTGGCTGAATACGAGCATTGATTAGTTTTTGAATCAGGCGAGCAGACGGATTACGTCCTTTAACATTGCCTAAAATTAAATTGCCACCCACACCGCTATAATCGTCACCAATATCTAATAAATAGTCAGATACTTCTTCAAGTCCCCAACCTATTGCTTGAGACTGCAATGTACTTTTTTCTTCATATGGGCCAATTTTATAAGTAACCTTTGTTTGTAATACATTTTCGGATTTATAGAATTTTAATTTTTCAATGATTTCATTTTGATCAATTTCACCTTCAGCATTTGTTAATTTTGCATTAATGATCATGAAAGATGATTGGCCATTCAGCGGTTTGCAATTTGCTTTGAACAAACGTTTGGTTTGATCTACTTTAGAATAACTCAGTGCAATTTCACAAAGTTTATTTTTTTCTTCTTGAGGCATTTTGCTCTTGGGAATTGTACCATTTTCAAAATCGCGAACGATAGATTCCCAACCGTAGCGGAGCGCATGTGTATAATATGCAGATGCTTCTGCACTCAATTTTTTAGGTTTTTTATTTTGTAGCTGAGCTTCACTTTTATTTGTATCAGAATAGGTCGCGCTTTGATCTACATTTGAAATATTTTGATTGTCAGCTACTGTGAAATTTTTAGCAGTGTCTAGATTATTTAACTTTAGGGGAGCTGTAGGGCGTAATATATAGACAAAGATACCTATAAAGAATATACAAAATGTGATGAGAAGTATTATTTTTTTCACTTTGTGTCTCTGTAAAATAAAACAAGAGCACTTGTGGCGCTCTTGAATAATGAATATTAAAATTTAAACGTGATGTCCGCAATGAACTGGCGGCCTATTTCGGAATAGAGTTTGCTACCACTTACATACAGGTTATTACGGTTAGTAATATTATTTATTGTTAGTCCTAATATAGCTGAATAATCTTTTGAAATATTCCAGTCATATGTTGTACGCATATCCCATGTAAAACGAGGTTTTACATCTTCGAGTGTGTACGTATCAAGTTTTACACCATTATGAACAACTTTATCCGCAGAACTTGCAGTGAGCATTTGTTCATATGTTCCTTTATAGCTAAAGAAGTTAGAAATTTTTACAGGAACACGATCAAAGCCAATATCCCAAGAGATACGTGCCGTAAGTGGTTGATTATAATTTGAAGCTGGTCGGTCGCCAAACTCCATGATTTTTCCATCATACGAAATTAGTTTACGAATTTCTTCCTCTTTATAATCACTGGTATAGTCTGGGGTACTACGATAAGAGTCAGTGTAGTTAACTGCTAAAGCCAACTGATGCTCTGTGTTGTAAAGTTTTAATGGGTTTAGGGTATTTATTTCAAAAGTTATGGTGTCATTTTCACCATAACCATTGTTGCCATATTGAAAGTAACGATTAACACCAGTACCAATTTGATCACGTGAAATTTCGTCTTTATATTGGCGATTTACCCATTTTAGACTTAGATTTGTATTTTTAAATTGACTATTGAGTCCAACGACTATTTCATCCGCATAAGGTGTTTTTAAATCTTTTCGCTTTGTATCTACATACGAAGTTTTTTCTTCTTCCTCCCATGCTGAATTTTGATCATTACGCATTAGATAGGCATCTAAAGAAGTTAAATGCTGACGTAAATCAGTCATATAAGTTGGAGCACTGTAGTAACGGTTCCAGCCCGATGTTAGTGTTAATAAATTGTTGCTAAAAGGTTGATAGTTGATACTGCTGCGTGGGGCAAAGTTTAAATTATTATTTGCTTCGTCGTAATCAGCACGGACACCTAAGCGAGCATTGAAGTTTTTCCAGTGAATATCATCTTGTATATAAAGCGAGGCTTGTTGGTACTGCCCATCAAATGTACCTGCTTTAAATAAGTTACCTCGCTTAAAATACTGACCGTTATATACAGTATTGACTTTATTGTTGATGAATTCGGTGGTTGTATTTTCATCACAAAGCGGATCATTGATTTGGCACTTACCACCTTCTAGGTCATATAAGTTTTGAGAGTTGCCTGAGGTAACACCATAGAAAGTTAAGAAATCTTTCGTTCGTTCCCATTGAACATCGTCATAATGATAGGCAAATCCTGCACTGATCTGATGTTGCGTGTCTACAAGTTTAAATTGATTAAAAATACCATCAAGTTCGTAGTTGATTGTTAATTGTTTTAAATCAATATTTGCAGCGGATGAGCCTTCCCATACTTTTTCGGTGTTGTTCCAGTCTTTACTTCCTTCAGCATATAGCCAGTTAATTCCTGTATCAGAATCCGTTTCACGTTGGTTGTCGATACTTTGATAATTTAATTTTTGTTTGAGCTTGCCCCAAGCATTTTTCTGCTCTATTTCTGCAAAAATTAAAGCAGACTTATTATTGCTAGTAGCGTGTGAATTTCGACGCTTATTCAGATAGGTATTATCTTCTAAGTTACCTAAAGAGAAACCAAATTTCATCTTAGTTTCTTCATTCGGATTTGCGAATAAGGTTGCACCAATATTGGTATTTAATTTCTTTTGGTCGATCTGTTTTGGTGAAGGTAAACCACTTTCTACAGGAATTTTAGAGCCTCGTTGAGAGGCATAAAAATCAATACCATAGACTTCGGAAAGTTTGCTATAGACATTGGCACTAATACCTTGACGGACATATTCTTTTTGGTTTTCTTGTGTTGACTCGCCATCGAATAAGCCTTTATCAGCATCAGTTTTCAGGTGATAACGATTCCAATCACTCTCAGTATAATCATAACTGATACTACCGTGGATTTTACCAATTTCGGTATTAGGAGCGCATGTGTCAGCACTAATTACACCGCCAGCAAAACTACCATATTTTGCACTAACATTACTGTCTAAAACTTCTAGGCTACAAAGTAGGTCGGTATTAATAGCAATACCTTGAGAACCCACATCAGTAATACCGTATTCACCAGCATTTGACCCTGAACCAAGCGGATCAAGAATGTTTGTATTACTTACGCCATTCACAATAAATTTATTTTGAAATGATTGTGCGCCATGAATAGATATTTCATTGGGTTTTAAATTCCCTTGCGTACCTGCAGCCATTTGATCATTTGAAAACTGTACATTCGGATTAACTTTTAAAAAGTCAGTGATGTTTTTAGAGCTATTCGGCGTTTTTTCTAAATCTTCTTTGCTATAAACAATTTTACCAACTTCTTGTTTGGCTTTAACTTCAACCTCAATAGGTGTCATCGACACCGTATTGGTTTTGATTTCTTCAGTGACCTGGCTTTCATTTGCATACGCATGAGATGCTAAAGCAGTCAAAATTGCGATATTAAGGGGAGAATAGGCAAAGCGCATGGCTGGCAACAATTATGCAGATAAAAACGATAGCGATTATCATTAACTTTACAAAAATAATCAATAGAAATGAGAATTATTTGCAATAAATGTTTTTTTAATACACAGAAATTCAGTCAATGAGAATTAAGATAGAAATAGTGATGATTTAAGAATATTCATTCGTTATGAATATTAGAAAAAACAAAGAGCTTGATAAGAAGTATTGGCGTCCCTACGGGGATTCGAACCCCGGTTACCGCCGTGAAAGGGCGATGTCCTAGGCCTCTAGACGATAGGGACGTTTAGAAGATGGCGGTATCTTATTGATCCGCCACCAGAGTGTCAAGTAGGTGAGGGCCGAGTTTGTTCAAAATATAGCAGAACAGTTCAGCAGTCTTTTGAGTGTCGTACAAGGCAGAGTGAGCCTCTTTACCATCAAACTCAATTCCAGCTTGAATACACGATTTAGCAAGTACAGTTTGACCAAACATCACCGCACTTAAAGTTACGGTATCAAATACGGAAAAACTGTGAAAAGGGTTTTGATTTTTTGTACCGGTACGGGCAATTGCTGCTTGTACAAAACCTAAGTCAAAATGCGCGTTATGACCGACTAATACCGCATGTGTGCAGTTTTGTTGACGACGTACTTCATTTACAGATTTAAAAATACGCTTTAACGCAGATTTCTCATCCTCTGCCATCGCCATACGCATTGGGTTAAATGGATCAACACCAATAAAATCTAAAGATCTACGGTCAAGATTCGCACCTTCAAACGGATTAATATGCGCATGGTGAGCTTCACCTGGCACAAATTTCCCTTCTGCATCATACACAATTGGAATGGCTGCAATTTCCAGTAAGGCATCGGTCTGTGAGTTAAAACCTGCTGTCTCGACATCGACAACAACAGGTAAAAAACCACGGAAACGTTGACCAACTACTGGTCGAGTTTCATCTGTCACACTTTTCTCCATTGAATGGTCTTACCCGCATATAACGGAATAATTTTTTCGCCATCCAAATAGTCTAAACTTTCAGGGATCACTTGATCTTCTTTTACCAAAGTAATGGTATTGGTATTACGAGGGAGTCCGTAGAAGTCTGCGCCAAAGTGACTTGCAAAACCTTCTAAGCGGTCGATTTTACCGACTTGATCAAATGCTTGAGCGTAGAGCTCAATTGCTGTAGGCGCACTATAACATCCTGCACAGCCACATGCATTTTCTTTAGCATCTTTTGAGTGCGGCGCGCTGTCTGTACCTAAGAAAAACTTAGGATTTGCACTGGTTGCCACCTCAAGTAAGGTTTGCTGATGTGTTTGACGCTTTAAAATTGGTAAACAGTAGAAATGCGGCTTGATACCACCCACTAACATATCATTACGGTTAAACAATAAATGTTGCGGGGTAATTGTAGCAGCAACGTTACGGTCTTGTTCAAGAACAAAATGCGCGGCTTCACTTGTGGTGATGTGTTCAAGCACCAATTTTAATTTTGGAAATTGTTTAAGTAGTGGAGATAAGACTTCATCTAAGAAGCGTTTTTCACGGTCAAAAATATCCACATGATTATGTGTCACTTCACCATGAAGAAGCAGAGGAACTTGATGTTCTTCTAGTTGCTCAATCACAGCATAGACCTTACTGATGTCGCTGACACCACTGTCTGAGTTTGTGGTTGCACCCGCAGGGTAAAGTTTAATGGCATTGACGTGTGCAGATTCTTTAATTTTTTTCACTTCACTTGGAGATGTATTGTCAGTGAAATACAACACCATGCGTGGGTCAAAGTGTACGCCTTCAGGTACATGAGCCATGATACGTTCACGATAGGCATTCGCTTCTTCCACTGTTTTAACCGGTGGAACAGTATTTGGCATGCAGATCGCACGAGAGAATTGTTTTGCTAAATCGGGAACTGTGCGCTCAAGTGCTAAACCATCACGTAAATGTGCATGCCAATCATCTGGCTGAAGAAGAGTAATCGTATTCACAGCGATCCCGGAACTTTGAAATAATACAAATGATAATGCATATAATGTGAAAATGGTAACGAGAATTCAGGACAAATGGTATTGTGGGTATAAATAAATTTTGAAAACTGTGGTATTTTTAAATCACTAAAAGAATTAGATAAATGCTTGGAAATGGAATACAAGTATAACCTTGCAAAGTTGCAATACGATAAGGAAAAAATAGAAGAACTGATTACACGGCAAACGCGTCGTGTCGGTGAAATTTTTCCGAAAAAACTCGAGCAACAATTTTGGTCGCTCAATTTACAACGCGCCCGTCATAACATCAGCCAATACTTTTGGATGGGTGTACTAACTTATTTTGTTCTCACTGTCCTGATTATTCCTGGGGATTACTGGATTATTCAAAAAGAACATTTTAGCCATGACTTTATTAAATGTTTATTGGGTTTGGTTAATGGCGCACTGTGCTTGCTGACGCTTTATGCCTTCTCGCGTTATAACATTCTCAAAGCTTATTTTGCCCATGCCAGTATGTTCATTGTATTTTGGGCTGTGCTATCGATGACATGGTTGACCATGACTGTATACACCGAAGCCTTAAAGCATCAAGCGATGATGATCATCTGCATGATTTATATTTTGGGATATATTTTGACAGGGGTTAAACCTATACACATGCTAATGGTTGGCATGTTGGCAGCAGTGATTACAATGCTGATGCTGTTTTCAATGTATGTACAATTTGATGCAATGGTTATGGGTCGTGTATTGATGGGTAGCTGTGTGATGGGCTTTGCTGTTAGTAAAATGCTCTGCGCACGTGAACGCATGATTTATTTAAATATGTTACGTGCAGATATCAGTGAGAAAATACATCGTATCCATACCACTGAGCTATTGCATCTTAGTCAGCATGACGAACTAACTAAAATATCCAATCGCCGCACATTAGATGAAATGCTTGATACTTTTTATGAGCAATCTAAACAAAACAATACAGCACTTGCTGTGCTGTTCATCGATGTTGACCACTTTAAAAATTATAATGATTTCTATGGGCATCAGAAGGGTGATGAGGTCATTTCAACGATTGCCAAAACGATTAAAAATGCCATTCGACATATGGATTTTGTCGCACGTTATGGTGGTGAAGAGTTTGTGGTTTTACTGCCTGAAACCGATGCGCATGGTGCTTATGCGGTAGCGTCAAATATTTATAAAGCAATCGATCGTTTAGAAATTCCACATGCCAAATCACAGGTTTCAAATCACGTCACTATTAGTTTGGGTATTACGGTATATCGTGCTGAAAATATGACGAAGGATGAACTGTTAAATATTGCCGATCAGGCGTTGTATCGTGCGAAACAATTAGGCCGGAATCAAATTTATTACCAATCGATACGTGCAATCAATGTCGCTTAAAGGTAGGTTTAAGTGATGCTTTTATAAAGCTTGGATAAAAAAAACCGCGCAAATTGCGCGGTTTTTTTTGACTCAACAAATCTTATTTGTTTTTGTCTTTTAATTGAGGCACTGCAGAACCTGTACCCACTGCAAGCAAGCCAGCACCAGTGTAGATGCCAAGTTTTGCACGTGTATCAGTGATGTCAAGGTTACGCATAGTCAATTGGCCAATACGGTCAGCAGGACTAAACATAGAATCACCTTTCTCCATGGTTAAACGCTCAGCTTCATAAGTGAGGTTAGGAGATTCAGTGTTCATGATGGTGTAGTCATTACCGCGACGAAGTTCAATAGTAACTGTACCTGTAATCGCTTTAGCAACCCAACGCTGTGCAGTTTCACGAAGCATTAAAGATTGAGAATCGAACCAACGACCTTGGTAAAGAAGACGACCTAAACGAAGACCGTTAATGCGGTATTGTTCGATGGTGTCTTCGTTATGAATACCAGTCACAAGACGCTCGTAAGCGATGTGAAGAAGAGCCATACCCGGAGCTTCGTAGATACCACGAGATTTTGCTTCAATGATACGGTTTTCGATTTGGTCAGACATACCTAGACCATGACGACCACCGATACGGTTGGCTTCAAGAATGAACTCAACTGGGTTTTCGATGCGTTTGCCATTTAATGCAACAGGGAAGCCTTCTTCGAAAGTTACAGAAACTTCTTCAGCTTTTACTTCTACGTCATCTTTCCAGAACGCAACGCCCATGATTGGGTCTACGATTTTGATACCCGCATTCAGGTATTCAAGATCTTTTGCTTCGTGAGTCGCACCTAACATGTTTGAATCAGTTGAGTATGCTTTCTCTTTTGACATTTTGTAGTCAAAACCGTTGTCGATTAGGAACTGTGACATTTCTGCACGGCCACCTAATTCGTCAATAAAGGTTTGGTCTAACCACGGTTTGTAAATTTTTAGCGATGGGTTAGTCAATAGACCATAGCGGTAGAAACGTTCAATGTCGTTACCTTTATAAGTCGAACCGTCACCCCAGATGTTTACGTCATCTTCTTTCATTGCTGTTACAAGCATTGTACCTGTAACTGCACGACCAAGAGGAGTCGTGTTGAAGTAAGGCATACCACCAGTTGAAATATGGAAAGCGCCACATTGAATAGCCGCAATACCTTCTAATGCAAGTTGTAAACGACAATCAACTAAGCGAGCTTTAACTGCGCCATACGCTTCCGCTTTTTTTGGAATCGCATCGTAGTCGTCTTCATCAGGTTGACCTAAGTTTGCTGTGTAAGCATAAGGTTCTGCACCTTTTTGTTTCATCCACAAAAGCGCAGCTGAAGTATCTAGACCACCAGAGAAGGCAATACCAACTTTTTTGCCAACTGGGACATTCTGCAAGATAGTTGCATTATCAGTCATTGTTAATCCTAACGATATAAATATAGGCACCGAGAATGGGTGGCCTGAAAGAATACATATATGTGCGCGATTGTAGCACTTTTCTGCACGGTTTTTCTAAAAAATCATGAGATACAAGCGATGAGGTGGAAAAAAATGATCGTTGAAATCTATTGGTGAATACTTCATCCAGTTTTTGCGGGCGGAAAATGCGTTTTCTGAATGGAATAGGATGCAAATATAAATAAATCTATTTGATTTAAATAAATGGTCATACCAATATTGAGTTGATTTGGTTTTTATCCTTTTCGTTGAAATGAGACTGAAGTCAAACAAAGCTTGGTTATTAGACTAAAGTATATTTTATAAAGTTTATTCATAAATAATAAATATAAAACATATATTTAAAAAAGGATTGTTAAAAATTTAAACTGGAAAATAATGTTTTCGCATTGAATATTGGTCATACCAAAAATAAGAAAAGCTTGAATGGTTGAGTTGAAATAATTAAAAATTGCGGAGTATTTCAGCAATAGTATGAGTTTTTATGTCTTTAATATTCATATTGGTAATACCAATATGAAAAGACCACATGCTGATATTGCTCAATAATTAAATCTTAGTAAGCATTTCAAGGAGATGACAATGCTTCAATGGCAGCAAATATATGACCCAATGGGGAATATATGGATATCAAGTTTAATTGCGCTCATTCCGATTATCTTTTTTTTCTTGGCGCTTGCTGTATTTCGTTTAAAAGGCAGTGTGGCAGGTACGATCACCGTTGTACTGGCACTTTTGGTGTCTTTATTTGCCTATGACATGCCTGCGCTCATGGCATTGGCTTCGATGGTCTACGGTTTCTTCTACGGTTTATGGCCGATTGCATGGATCATTATTGGTGCGGTGTTCCTGTATAAAATTTCTGTCAAAACAGGGCAGTTTGACATTATCCGTTCTTCGATTCTTTCCATTACTGAAGATCAACGATTACAGATGCTGTTAGTTGGCTTTGCTTTCGGTACTTTCCTAGAAGGTGCGGCGGGCTTTGGTGCCCCTGTGGCGATTACTGCAGCACTATTGGTAGGTTTAGGCTTTAAGCCTTTATATGCGGCAGGTCTTTGTCTGATCGTAAATACAGCGCCAGTAGCTTTCGGTGCGATGGGTATTCCAATTATCGTTGCTGGACAAGTGTCTGGTGTTGATACGATGGAAATCAGTCAGATGGTTGGTCGACAGCTGCCATTTATGGTGCCGATTGTACTGTTTTGGATTATGGCGATTATGGATGGCTGGCGCGGTGTGAAGGAAACTTGGCCTGCGGTTGTAGTTGGGGCGAGTAGCTTTGCGATTGCACAGTACCTAACCTCGAACTTTGTCGGTCCTGAATTACCAGATATTACCGCGGCGATTGCCTCTTTAGTGTCATTAACGATTTTATTTAAATATTGGCAGCCTAAACATATTTTCCGCTTTGCAGATCAAGATGCGACGATGAGTGAAGATGTTGCTGCACAAAAACAGCAAAAATATAGCTTGGGTCAAATTGCAAAAGCGTGGTCGCCATTTGCGATCTTAACGGTGATGGTCACGATCTGGAGTATTAAACCGTTTAAAGATTTATTTACTAAAGACGGTGCCTTACATGATTTAGTTATTTCGATCAAAGTGCCATTTTTACATCAATTGGTTCAAAAGATGCCGCCAGTCGTACCTGAAATGAAGGACTACGATGCTATCTATAAATTTGATTGGTTTTCGGCAACAGGTACAGCAATTGTTATCGCTGCGATCATTACCATTATTTTCTTAAAAATGAAGCCGAAAGACGCGATTGTGACCTTTGGTGAAACCATTAATGAATTAAAAATTCCAATTTATTCAATTGGGATGGTCTTGGCTTTTGCATTTATCGCCAATTATTCAGGGATGTCAGCAACATTGGCATTAGCACTTGCACATACTGGTCAAGCCTTTACCTTCTTCTCACCATTTTTAGGATGGCTTGGTGTCTTCCTTACGGGTTCAGATACGTCAGCCAATGCGCTATTTGCTGCATTACAGGCAACCACTGCACAGCAAATCGGTGTACCAGAAGTATTACTCGTTGCTGCCAATACCAGTGGTGGTGTGACAGGAAAAATGATTTCACCCCAGTCCATTGCAATTGCATGTGCGGCAGTTGGCTTGGTAGGTAAAGAGTCTGATTTATTCCGTTTTACCGTAAAACACAGTATAACGTTCACAATCATGATGGGGATTTTAATCACCCTACAAGCTTATGTGTTCCCTTGGATGATTCCATAACACGCATTGTGTAACAACGTTAAGGAAAGCAGATGAAAGTCTCTGATAAAACTGTTCAAAGTCTTCGCGTATTGATTGAAGAAAGCAATATGCAAGTTGGAGATCGTCTGCCTGCAGAACGGAAACTGTGTGAACAACTTGGCGTCTCACGCACTTCTTTACGCGAAGCGATTTCTCAATTGACCAGCATGGGCGTGTTGGTCAGTAAAGTCGGTGCGGGGACTTTTTTAAAGCAATTACCAGCGACTTGGTCGAGTTATCAAATTGTGCAGCCCATCAGCAGTTTGATTAGTGAAGACCCTGCCTACCGGTTTGATGTGCAAGAGGCGCGCATTATTTTGGAAGGTGGTACTGCATGGTATGCGGCACAACGTGCTACAGCAGAGGACTTGGCACATATCCGACATTATTATGATCAGATCAATCATTTTCAGGCTTTAGGCAATGACGATGAAGCAGCGCGTGCAGATGCCAAATTTCATTTGGCGATTGCTGAAGCATCACATAATTTAGTGTTGATTCAGATGATGCGTGGTCTATTTGATCTGTTGCAATTTAATGTCGTTTTAGGTCGTCGAAAAGTTTATAGCGAAGCACACCGATTTGATCAATTGCATGATCAGCATTTTCAAGTCATGAATGCAATTGAACGTCGTGATCCTGAAGCTGCACGTAGAGCAGTCTGTGGACACATTGAGTTTGTAGTACAACAGGTGCGTATGATTGATGAAGAAGAAGCTCGTCGTCAGCGTGCCAGTCGATTAAACAGGATATAAGCATGATTATTTCTTCTGCCAATGACTACCGTGAAGCGGCACGACGTCGTTTACCGCCATTTTTATTCCATTACATCGATGGTGGTGCGTATGCAGAATATACCCTGAAGCGTAATGTAGAAGATCTATCAAAAATTGCTTTGCGCCAGCGTGTACTGAACGACATGTCACAGTTAAGTTTAGAGACCAAACTGTTTGATGAGACTTTGTCGATGCCAGTTGCATTATCGCCTGTAGGTTTAACAGGCATGTATGCACGCCGCGGCGAAGTTCAAGCTGCGGTCGCTGCAGATAAAAAGGGTATTCCATTTACACTGTCTACAGTTTCAGTATGTCCAATTGAAGAAGTGGCACCTGCGATTCAACGTCCAATGTGGTTCCAGCTCTATGTACTACGTGACCGTGGTTTCATGAAAAATGCTTTGGAGCGTGCTAAAGCGGCAGGCTGTTCAACCTTGGTGTTTACTGTGGATATGCCTGTTCCGGGCGCGCGTTACCGTGATGCCCACTCGGGTATGAGTGGCCCAAATGCAGCAATGCGCCGTTATATGCAGTCATGTTTCCACCCACATTGGGCGTGGAATGTCGGCATGATGGGACGTCCGCATGACTTGGGCAATATTTCCAAATACTTAGGTAAGCCTACAGGTCTAGAAGATTATATTGGTTGGTTAGGTTCTAACTTCGATCCGTCTATTTCGTGGAAAGACCTTGAGTGGATTCGTGAGTTTTGGGATGGGCCAATGGTCATTAAAGGAATTCTGGACCCTGAAGACGCCAAAGATGCAGTGCGTTTCGGTGCAGATGGGATTGTGGTTTCAAACCATGGTGGTCGTCAGTTGGATGGTGTTTTATCTTCTGCACGTGCGCTTCCACCAATTGCAGATGCAGTCAAGGGTGATATTAAAATCCTTGCAGATTCGGGTATTCGTAATGGTCTAGATGTTGTACGTATGCTGGCGTTGGGTGCGGACACGTGTATGCTCGGTCGTGCTTTTGTTTACGCATTAGGTGCTGCGGGTGGAGCGGGCGTTTCAAATCTTTTAGAACTGATTGATAAAGAAATGCGTGTGGCAATGACTTTAACAGGTGCAAAAACCATTGCTGATATTACTTCAGATTGTTTGGTACGTTTAGAGCGAGAGTTGGCTTAGCCGTTAACTTTTAAATGTCAAATTCGAGTTGTTTCTTAACTTTGATACGCGTAAATGTCATCTGCAATTGTTCGAGGCAGGCTTACATATTTAAAGTGATGTTTCTGCGAAGATAATATTTATCAGAAAGTATTTGACGAGTTTTGCGGATGACAATGGTTTTGCCTACTTTTCCCAAAAGGAAAGTAGGTCGAACCGAAGGTTAATTCCTAAATATAAACAAAACTGAAATTACTCCGCCGTTATGAATCCTTTAAAGCCTGAACTGTATAAGCATTCATCCATAGGATAACCAATATGCAATCCCATTCAGATTCACAGCAAACCATTCAAAAACTCATCGAGATTGTTGGTAAACAACACGTTTTAACTGACGATAAAGACACACGTTTATACCGCCAAGGTCGTCGTTACGGTGCAGGGAAAGTACTGGCTGTTGTTGCACCAGGGTCATTACTGGAACAGTGGCAAGTACTACAAGCGGCTGTTGATGCAGATTGTATTGTGATTATGCAAGCAGCCAATACAGGTTTGACCGGTGGTTCAACGCCTTTTGGCGATGACTATGACCGTCCTGTGGTTCTGATCAGCACGCGTCGTTTGATTGGCATTCAGGTCATTAATGACGGTCAACAAGTGATTTGTCTACCTGGTGCAACACTAGATCGACTTGAAAAAGAATTGGTGCCATTTAATCGGGAGCCACACTCGGTGATTGGTTCATCGTGTATTGGAGCTTCAGTTTTAGGTGGCGTCTGTAATAACTCAGGCGGTGCTTTGGTGCGCCGTGGTCCTGCTTATACTGAGCTGGCATTGTATGCTCGTGTCAATGATGATGGTCAGTTAGAGTTGGTGAATCATTTAGGGGTAAATCTCGGAGAAACACCTGAAGAAATTCTAAGCAAGCTTGAAACGAAAAATTATCAAATCGGCGACATTATTAATAACTCAGGCTGCTGCGCATCGGACCATCGTTATGGACATGATGTTAAACAAGTTGATGAAAATACGCCTGCACGTTTTAATGCCGATCCGTCTCGTTTATATGAAGCATCGGGTTCGGCAGGTAAAGTGTGTGTTTTTGCCGTACGTTTGGATACCTTTGAAAAAATTCCAAGTCAGGTATTTTACGTCGGTACAAATTCACATGATGATTTGACTGAAATCCGCCGTTTTTTACTAAAAGATTTGCCGCGATTGCCGATTGCAGGGGAATATATCCACCGCGTGGCTTATGATATTGGGGCAGAGTACGGTAAAGACACCTTCATGTTCATTGAAAAACTCGGCACAGCCAAAGTACCTGCTGCATTTGCAATGAAAGATAAGGTCGATGCGTACTTAGAAAAATTTGGTATGAAAGGACTGTCAGATAAAGTTTTACAGTTGGTGACCAAATTCATGCCCAATCATTTACCGAAACGGATGAATGCCTTCCGTGATCTGTATGAACACCATTTGGTTATTCGGATTGAAAATCAAGATGTCGAGCAAGTTGAAAGCTTTTTAAAACGGTACTTCCAAGATAAAGCCTCAGGTGATTTTTTCCACTGTAGCGAGGAAGAAGGACGTAAAGCATTTTTACATCGTTTTGCCGTTGCAGGTGCAGCAATTCGTTATCGGGATACGCACCGTTCAGAAGTTGAAGATATTGTAGCTCTGGATATCGCATTGCGTCGTAATGATCGCGAGTGGGTGGAAACCTTACCCAAAGCCATGGATGAGCAAATTATCCATAAACTCTATTATGGACATTTTCTCTGTCATGTTTTTCATCAAGATTATATTGTGAAAAAAGGTGTAGATCCTTTGGCAATGGAACATGCAATGTGGCATTTACTCGATGATCGTGGCGCTGAATATCCTGCAGAACACAATGTTGGACATTTATATGTGGCGAAGCCTGCATTAAAAAATCATTATCAAAAGCTGGATCCAACCAATAGCTTTAATGTCGGGATTGGACAAACCAGTAAGCTGAAACATTGGAAATAATGCTTTTAAAAACGACACGCCGTGATGTGATATATCACGGCTTTTTTATGAGTGAATAATTTATGCGTTACACGGTATTGACCATAAAAGCGAAGAATATTTTCTAAATTGTCATCCCAAAATATAAAAAAACCGCTAAAGTGTTATGCAACAAGTTGCAAAGCCAAAATAAGGATTCAGCATGACAACGACTAGCTATGCAAATATTTTAAAACCGCTGCATTTAGGTTTTACCACCATTAAAAACCGTGTGGTCATGGGTTCCATGCATAGTGGTTTAGAAGATCGTTTTTATAATTATCCAAAACTTGCTGCATATTTTGGCGAGCGCGCAAAAGGTGGTGTTGGCCTCATCATTACAGGCGGTATTTCGCCGAACCGTCAAGGCTGGTTGTTACCAGCCGGGGGAACAATGAATACCTTAGGCGATGTGGCGCCACATCGTTTAGTTACACACGCCGTGCATAAGCATGGTGCTAAAATTTTAATGCAAATTCTGCATGCGGGTCGTTATGGCTATCAACCATTTGTGGTGTCATCGAGTCCGATTAAATCACCGATTTCACCTTTTAAACCACGTCAGCTGAGTGATAAACAAATTTTATCGACCATAGATGACTATGTGAAATCCGCAAGCCTTGCACACAAAGCTGGCTATGATGGCGTAGAAATCATGGGTTCTGAAGGCTATTTGCTGAATCAATTCCTAAGTCGCCATGTGAACCAACGTACAGACCGTTGGGGGGGTGACATTGAAAATCGTATGCGCCTCGCAGTGGAAATTGTTAAAAAGATTCGTGCTGAAGTGGGTGAAAAATTTATTATTTGCTTCCGTTTGTCCTTATTAGATTTGGTGCATGACGGCAACACGATGGCAGAAGTCATTGCTGTTGCGAAAGCATTAGAACAAGCGGGTGTTACATTATTGAATACAGGGATTGGTTGGCATGAAGCGCGAATTCCCACCATTGTGACTTCTGTACCACGTGCCGCATTTGTCGATTACACAGCAGAAGTGAAAAAGCATGTATCAATACCAGTCATTGCATCCAATCGTATTAATATGCCAAATACCGCTGAAGAAATTTTAGCAAGTGGTAAAGCTGATATGGTGCAAATGGCACGTCCTTTATTGGCAGATGCTTTTTGGGTAAATAAAACGGCAACTAACCGTGTCGATGAAATTAATACCTGCATTGCATGTAACCAAGCATGTTTAGACCATACTTTTAAAAATCAACGCGTGAGTTGCTTGGTGAACCCACGTGCGGCACATGAAACTGAGCTGGTTTATTTAAAGGCCAAAAAACCAAAACGAATTGCTGTTGTGGGTGGTGGTGTGGCAGGTATGTCAGCTGCCACTGTTGCTGCGAGTCGTGGGCATGATGTCACTTTATTTGAAGCCAATGATGAGGTTGGTGGTCAATTTAACTTGGCAAAAGTTGTACCTGGTAAAGAGGAATTTCATGAAACCATTCGCTACTTTAAAGTTCAAATTGAAAAAACTGGTGTTGAACTGCGTTTAAATACGCGCGTTAACCGCGAACAACTTGAACGTGAAGGTTTTGAAGAGGTGATCATTGCTACAGGTGTTGTACCACGTCATTTGAAGATTGCTGGCAGTGATGCGCCAAATGTACTGTCTTATGCTGAGGTGCTAAAAGGTGCAGCAGTAGGTGATAAAGTTGCAGTGATTGGTGCTGGGGGGATTGGTTTTGATGTCTCTGAATTTTTATTAAAGCCACCACATCAGCCGCAGCCTCAACCATTGGTAGATTGGCAGCGTGAATGGGGCATTGACCCAAATCCGAACTATATCACCGAAGGTGGAATGCAAGCATCAGAAATTGAAATGCCTGTGCGTGAAATTTACCTGTTACAACGTAAAACGACACCGTTAGGTGCTGGTTTAGGAAAAACCTCTGGTTGGGTGCATCGTGCACAATTAAAGAAAAATGGTGTACGGATGTTACGTGGTGTGCAATACAAAGCCATTACTGTAGAAGGTTTGTGGGTAGAAACAGCGGGGCATGATCAATTACTTCGAGTAGATACAATTGTCGTTTGCGCGGGTCAGGAATCAGTTAAGCATTTGATGCCAGAACCAGGTGAGAAAACGCTCGCAAATTACCATATTATTGGCGGCGCTAAACTGGCAGCAGAACTTGATGCTAAACGTGCAATCCGTGAAGGGGCTGAACTAGCGGCAAAACTTTAATGCAGTGGTGAAACAATATTCATTTGAAAGGTTTAGTTGTATTTTTTACTTGTCAGATGGATAAAACCTCCGTATTATGGCGCACATGGAAGCGTGGCAGAGCGGTTTAATGCACCGGTCTTGAAAACCGACGAGGGCGCGAGTCCTCCGTGAGTTCGAATCTCACCGCTTCCGCCAAATTCAAGTTTCTGACACTGTTTAACAATATATAAGTTTTTGATTTATAAGGTTAAAGTTGGAAATATACGATATAACAAGCCGTGACGCACTACGCCAATCGGTAGTTATAAAGTAGTAAAAAATGCAGTAAGATTATTTCTTACTGCATTTTTTTATGTCTGAATGGCTTTGTTGCACAAAGATTTGAAATGCAAAGCGCCCCTAATTGAGCCAAATTTAAGGCGTAACTTGGGTAAGTGGTCGACCTAATTCCGTAAATCTGTTAAGAACTGCTACACGTGCATGGATCTCATTCACTTGGCTATCAAAACTCCTTGCACTGAGTTTATCTCCTAATAATTTGATGCAATGCATCTTAGTTTCAACCAAACTTCGCCGATGATAGCCTGACCATTTTTTCCATAGTGTCCTGCCTAAACGCTTAACTGTTCGAAGTAATTCATTTCGCTCTAGCGAGCTACTCTTTGTATCTTTCCATGGTTTCGCATTTTTTCTAGGTGGAATCACCGCATGCCCTTGCCGATCTGCAATGACCTGACGGCATTGCTTGGTGTCATAAGCTCCATCGGTATAAACAGAGTCAATCTGCTCATCTTGTGGAATCTGATTAAGTAAATCACCAAGCACCTGTGAATCACTGACATTATTGGTTGTAAGCTGAATAGCGCGTATTTGTAGGGTTTTGGCATCTATACCAATATGTAGTTTACGCCATTGGCGACGATATTCAGCTCGATGTTTCTTGCGTTTCCATTCGCCCTCACCTAGAAACTTCATCCCTGTAGAGTCTACGAGTAGATGCAGCCCATCGCTACTTTTTTGGTAGCTGATTGCAATATCAATATGCTTTTGTCTTCTACAAAGCGTGGTGTAATCTGGTGCGGTCCAATTTAATCCGCAAAGTTCAATCAGACTTTGCACAAAGCCAGTGACCATACGTAAAGATAGACGGAATAAGGATTTAATCATTAAGCAGCATTGGATAGCTGCGTCGGAGTAGGTTTGATTTCGCCCTTGTTTGCCTTTTGATGGAGCATACCATTGCGTAGCAGGATCAAACCAAATGGCAATATTTCCGCGACTCATGAGTACTCGGTTATATGCGGGCCAATTGGTTGTGCGGTAGATTTTATGTGTAGGCTTCTTCATTTGAAAATTATATCGCTGAAAAAGCCTTTACAGATAGGTTTGTGCAACAAAGCCAAGATAAGATATAACTCATTGAGATGTGTCATAGTATTCGTCGTTAGAAAACAATTATTGTGACATTATTTCAATGAGTTATCTATTTTTGTCGTGTACAGAGGAAAATAGATTAAATTGCTGTTTTATATTGGTTTATTTTAGTTGTAGTGTGTGCATGAGCATTATAGGGTGCGTTTAAAATAGATTTTAAAAGTTTGGAATAAAGTACTCGGACATTGCATTGTCACCTCAGAGAAGGTGAAAAGCTGTACGGGATCAGCAACAAGCAAAAGGGAGAATCAGCAATGTCGAAAAAAACTTGTGCTGTAATGACGTTATCAACTTTCATATCAATGGGGATTCTACTGAGTGCATGCGGTGGCGGTGGTGGAAGTAGTAGCGGTGGAAATAACAATGCTGGAGGTAATCCACAGCCCTCTCTAGATATTGCAAAGCAACGCACGATCAGCAAAGATGATCTTGCATTTACTGTATTGCCAAGCCTTAAGGAAAATAATGTCTATGCCTCACATGAGATCATGACTTTCAACTTTCCAAATACTCAACCTTATTATCAGCTCGACGTGAAAGTAGATGGTCAAACTGTAGAATATGGGTTAGTCGATCAAAGCTTATATATTTTGCTACCTGAACTTACTGTTGGACAACATCAAATAGAAATTCAAGTGGATAATCAGCGTATTACACATCAATTTGAAACTGGTCAACGTATGACTGCGATTGCCAATGCTGATCAATTTCTTCAAGATTACTTCAATGAACTTTATATGCAGCTAGAGAATCCTGAAGAAGGGGCGAGCCTTGAAGATGAAGCTCAACGTCAAGAGTGGCTTATGTTATTCTCGCGTATAGAGATAGCATTAAGCGAAATGACAGCATCGGATAAACAAAAGCTGGCACAAATTTTACAAGCTAATCAATATAGTGAAGTCCAGCAGGTCATGCACATGCGAACGTTCAGTGCATTGAGCGATGAATGTTCTTCTTTGATCTGGACCAAAGCGAATATTGCACCTGCTTTTGGTGCAGCAATGGCTGGAATTGGTTATATGTTGGCACAAAAAGGTGATCCAATGGGGATAGCCCTGTTGATTGGTGGTGGTGTAGTTCTACATAAGAAAAAGAATCAAGTGGTCAACTTGATGAAAAATATCATCGAAAACTGTGAAATTGGTAAAACCTTTAGGGCATTTGAACAAGATTTTGATGCTGTTTCAAATCGTAGAATGATAATCAGTAGTTTTAGCGTAGCATCAGATGCATCCCTAGCAAGCAGTACAGATATTCTATTTACCCATAATGTGTCAGATTTTAGAAAAGCACAGCTTAAATTGAAACTAAGCGATCAGGTACCTGATGTTTTAATTTCATCTTTCCAAAGTATTTTAACAGGTATGAAGAAGATTCAAACCCTATTAAAAAATGATTATTACAACAATATACCAAAGCAAATTCGACAGTTTAGTCGTTATATTGATCTTGATTTAAATCGACAAGATTTCACAGTAACGAGCAATCATCCAAACATTGTTGGTGATGTGGTGGAATCAAGTTCGGGGTTAAGTTTTAAATTTATCTATAAGGAAAATAATGCAGCGAAAAAGCCTACAAATACCCCAATACCATTTAGTTTTACCATTGTTGATCGTAAGGATAATGTCAGTTTTGGCCCAATTAGTGCCAAGTTAGATGTTGAGTTACCAAATGCATATAGCCAAGCCTTTAACTTGCTTAATAACAATACATTGAATCAGATTTTAGATGCTGAAAATTTTAGTTCGATTCAACTGGTAGAACTTCCTAAACATGGAAAACTGAGTTTAAATAGTGTCACTGGTGAATTCAGCTATTCACCTGATATATTTAAATCGGTTGAAGATCACTTTATCTATATTGCTAAAAATGATTTTGGAGAATCTAAGCCTGCACGAGTGAGTATTAAAGTTGAATCAGATTGCCGTATTACAGATACGAGTTTGACTCGTAATTCATACAGTTTGAATTGTTATTGGCCTAACACAAATATCATGCGTTATACCGAGAATTTGACTTTGTCACCTTTGTCATTTAATTCTGCGGAAAAATATACTTATGGTATTGATCTGAATACATTTCGTGGTTCAGGAAAGACTGTTCAGGCAGGTATGTCTTCCATGTCTTATCAAACAAATAAAGAAGGCACTATGACGATGTCATATATTCTTGATGAAGGAAAAGTAGAAACCATTAATTTTGATGGCTCAGGTAATCTAAGTCAGCGTACTTGTTATTATTCAAGTGATCAGGATACGTTGCTCACCATTTATCGACCCGCTGCAAATCCTGAAGCTGAGCGAATTAATAAGATGGAAGGAAAAAACTTATGTGGCCAACAAAGTGCAGCCCTCGTTGCGCAGTCGACGATTAAAAATTCAATGCTCTACAAATGGGTTGTTCAGCAGGGGCGTATTCATTAAATACCTTTAACACTATATTTAAAAATGCCCAATACTTTGGGCATTTTTTCTTTATACTAATTTATTAAAAAACTTGAGTATTGAAATAACCATTTAATTATAAAATAAAATATTATTAATACTTGTGGGTGTAGTTTTAACTTGTGTATCTCAGATTTTAGTAAATGAATATCTAAGTAGTACAGTGAAAAAACTTTATATCAGTCTTTTAGGTTTAACATTTAGTTTCTCTATTTATGCCAAAACCCCAACATATCAGGATTATCCTGCACAAACTTGTTCTGGCAAATGTCACACACCCCCCACTTTGCATGTCAGTATGTGATAGAAACAGTAGGCTGTAGTGGAGGATGTAGCTTTGCTTTAGTTCATAATGCTAAAACAGGGCAAAGCTTTGTATGATCATAAATTTTTTTCTATTGTTATAGTAAAGAAAGAGGTTTTATCTAAAATGATATTTTCTTTCAAAAAGGTAGCCGTTTAGTGATTGCTGTTAGCAGCTGCAATGGTGATCAGGAAAAGTACGAAACAGTGTATTACAGAATTAAAAATAATACAGTGGTTAAAGTCGGCGTTACAGAATTCAGCCCAATCGCTCATTAATCCTTTACGCTTTTCAAGATAAGTGCCACGTAAGTATGCTACTTCAACTTCATCTGGCAGTTTGTGAGCAAGTACATGCTTACAGACTTTTCTAGGATATTCAGTTTTATCGGCAGACCAGTCACGGAATGTGGATCAAAATCCATGTGTAGTGATTACTCGATTCTATTTAGGTAAGCCATCTTCTTTAGGCTTCTGTCGATGCATACGTTTGATTAATGTGGTTAATGACATATCTGATTGCATTCCATGGCAATTCACGATTTTTAATGTGCAATCAGCAAATCATTAAATAAAAATAAAGTTTGATGATGAAACTCCAAACAAAGAGTTAATTGAAATTTTTTGTAGTAAAAATAGTAGTAAAAAATTAAATATAAAATATTTTATATTTATTTATCAGTAATATATGTGTTTAATTTAACTGCCACCGCTTCCGCCAAATTTGAAAAGCCCTGACAATGTCAGGGCTTTTTTTATGTCTGAAATTATTTTTTAAGCTACACTATCCATTAATTGCTTCGCTCAATTATCTTTAATAATTGTTTGATTCATAATCTTTATTTTAGAATTAGACTGAAAAAAAATGATCTTTTTTTATCTACTTAGATGACGTATCGTCTCCAACAACTATTCTTAAATTATTGCTTTTTAATCCGTCAAAAAGTAAAAGCATCAATAAAATAATTAATCTAAAAAATAGATTGTAAAAATTAAAATTAACAGTTTTACCGATTTAATTCTGATCTGTATATTTCTTCAACATAAAGAGCTTTTAGAGCAGCAAATTCGCTGCAATCTCCCGAAATGAGGAATGTGATCATGATGAAATTAGTTGTGGCTGTAATGACTGTTGGTTTATTAAGTGCATGTGCAACTTTTGATCCTGTACATTATGAAAAACAGCGTCAAATTGAAAATGCACAGCACTTACGTACTATGGGGTAATTTCAACATTTAACGGCTTAAAATAATCTGTTTGATGTGTATATATACGAAGATATAAAAAAGCCCTCAATATTGAGTAATGCCAGTCAGTTAAGCAAAAAAAGTTAAAATGCTGTAAAAAGAGCGTATGTAAATACGCTCTTTTTTTATGAATTTATCTCAGAATCTAGATTTAACATTAAAACAAACCCTACCTTCACTT
>NZ_VPDH01000001.1:0-102342 GCF_013417785.1 Acinetobacter sp. YH12227
TGTGTATATAGAAATCGTCGTAAAAGATTAAACCTGCGGTTTAATTTACTTGCTGGCATATACAATTTAGATTGGGTGAAAGATAAACAATTAAATTGATTGAAAAATGATTTATGAAGGAAGTCTATTGATTTCAATATAAGGGTGTGTTGGATCATTATGCCGAATGGCATTACGCACTAAATTAATTAAGATTTGGCGAAGCTGGGCTTCATCAAATCGAATACTGAGTTCAGGCTGGATATTCAAACGAATTTGATTTTGAATATCAGATAGATCTTCTTGAATAAATAATGGAATAAATTGTTCTAATTTCAGTACTGCTGGATGTGTTTCTTTGTTACGCACCATGTTTAGCGTATCTTGAATAATACGATCAATTCGTACGGTTTGACGTGAAATCATGCCGCTGAGCATTTTTTGTTGTTCAGTATCACTGCCGGGTAATAAATCATTCGCATGTACAATTGCGGCTAAAGGGTTGCGGATTTCATGGGCAATACTGGCAGAAAGTTGCCCGAGTGCAGCCAGTTTTAATTGTTGAACCTGTTGGTTAAGTTTCTGTGCATCTTCTAGAACCAATAAGGTTAGAACTTGATGTGGTGCAATTAATTTTTGTACTACGACTTGAATGTGATAACGGCTTTGTTGGGATTGGAATTGAAATTTTTCACCACTTTTTAATTCTTCGAATTTAAGTAATTCAAATAAGTCAGGTTGTGTGGTGTAAAGCGGATATTTATCGCTGTGGTATGAGGTTGGCATCCCGAGTAGGTAACAGGCAGCAGGGTTACTCAATACCACATGGCAATTTTCATCGAGGACTAAATAGCCTGTATCAATCTGCTCCAAGATATAGCGGTTAATATTTTGCAGGCGATGTAATTCGAGAGATTGTGAAAATTTAAATTTTCCATCAACTGGAAGCGGCGAACAGCGACTTGTGCACTGCCGTACACTACGCAAAATAAAAAGGCCAATATGGCGCTATTGGTTAAATTTTTAAGTGACGTAAATTCAAGAATTGAACCTAAAAATAGCTGATAGACCACACAGATCACGGCAACTAAGGTCACAATCAGGGCTTTTTTAGCATCTAGTAGTAAAGAGGCAGCAAAAATGGTGATCACAAATAACAAGCTAAGGTGCAGGTTGGGCCCATCTGTTGCTAAGGTCAAAAGACTTAAGGAAATGACATCGACCACAAACAACATAAGCAGTTGATTGGCAATGTAGACTTTTAAGGTCTTGAGCGACATAAACTGAATACTAGTAAGTACTAAGTATGCAGTTAAGACATAAAGATAAAGCCGTGGATAGGCATATTCGGCATTGAGCTGAGGGTAAGTCAGTAAAAAAACCAGCAGCAAACAAGCACTGATGATAAAGCGATATGCGCTGTACCAAAGCCCCAAATGATACTGGTTCAATTCAGTATGAATTGAACGCTCTGTCATGAAATTAACTACGTGTTATTAGAATGTACGTGTGAGTAGCAATTAAGGTTTGATTAAACCGTAGCGGATAGCCAAGTGAGTGAGTTTGACATCACTATCAATATTCAGTTTTTCAAAAATACGATAACGATATGTATTGACGGTTTTTACACTGACAAAAAGTTTGTCTGAAATTTCCTGTGCACTGATACAGTTGACCACCATCATCGCCACTTGCATTTCACGTTCCGACAAAGCATCAAAAGGGGATTGCTGGGTATCGGATAAATATGAACTAGCCAATTGCTCTGCAATATCGGCACTAAAGTATTTCCCACCTTGCATTACTTTATTTATGGCACGAACCATCTCAGTAACTGGAGCACCTTTGGTGATATAGCCTTTTGCACCCGCTTTTAATAATAATGAAGGGTAGGGTTCTTCCGCTAAGCCGCTCACCGCAACGACTTTGGTTTCAGGTGCTGTTTGTAATAAACGACGCGTGGTTTCTACACCGCCAATGCCAGGCATGTTGACATCTAACAGAACAACATTCGGATGATGTTGACGCACCAAAGTGATGGCATCTTCACCAGATTCAGCTTGTCCAATGACTTGTACTTCAGTGTGGTCTTCGAGCATACGGCAAATACCGGTACGTACCAATTCGTGGTCATCCACCACTAAAACTGTGATCACCTATACTCTCCCTTCAATATAAAACTGTTTTTTTGTTACATAAAGCAAAATAAGCTTGCAATGAAACGACAAAATTAGCAATGCTATTCTTATATGTAATGAAAAACTTCATCCACAATATGTGAGCAAAATATGTTCTTGATTGTGGTAAATGTACGGCATATTGTGGGTAATACGCAAATGTTTAGCATCTTGAGTTGAGTGAGTAATGGTGAAGAAAACAAATAAGTTCCTAATGCACATGTTAGGCATGTCAATTGTATTGGGTATGAGCAGCATCAGCTCTGCTGAAATTGTCATGAATAATGCTGCAAGTCAGCAGTCTAGCCTGAGTTGGTCTTCGGAAGATGCCGAGCAACTTTTAAATGGTGATGTGTCTTCGAGTATTGATGAGCCATCTCCTCAGGGATCAACAAAAGTTACGACATCCGTCCGTAGTAGTAACGGTGTGGTAGCACAATCTGCGCCTTCAAAAACGGTGCGTATTGTTGATACTAATCAATATGCTGGTCAGCCATCAGTTAATGCGCGTGCTGCATTGGTCATGGATGGTCAAACAGGTGAAGTGCTTTACAGTAAAAATAGCAATACGGCACTTCCAATTGCGTCAATTACCAAATTAATGACGGCTGTTGTCATTTCTGACGCACGCTTGAACATGTCTGAGAAAATTACACTACAACAAGCGGATTTTTCTTGCTCTGGTTGTAAAAGTTCGAGTTCAACTTTACGTGCTGGTGACAGCATGAATCGTGCAGAAGCACTGTTATTTGCTTTAATGAAGTCTGAAAATCCAGCTGCATCTGCATTAGCAAGAACCTTCCCAGGTGGCCGTTCTGCCTTTATTTCTGCAATGAATGCGAAAGCACGGTCATTGGGGATGAACTCGACACATTATATGGAATCAACTGGTTTGCATCCTGGCAATGTCGCTTCGGCACGTGATTTAGGTATTTTAGTGAATACTGCATCTCAATATGGCTTGATTCGTCAGTTCTCAACAACACCAAGTTATGACTTTAATTTGGGTTATCGTGTATTAAAATCTAATAATACCAATGCTTTAGTGCGTAATGGTGGTTGGAATATCAATATTTCTAAAACTGGATTTATTAATGAAGCTGGGCGCTGTGTGGTGATGCATACCACTTTAAATAACCGCCCAGCAGTTGTGGTGCTATTGGGAGCAGATTCTTCTGCTGCACGTACTAGTGATGCAACACGTTTAATGAATTGGGCAAGCCAGCTACCAAAACGTATCTAACATGACTTAAGTTTCATAGCAGGATTTGGATTTACTCAACGTCTAAATCTTGTAGTGAAACAAAGCAAATAAAAAGCCCTGCATTTGCAGGGCTTTTTATTTCAATCAAATATTACATATTTGAAAGAATAGAATCACGAACTTGATCCAATGTTGCATCAATTGATAGCATTACTGCATCAGAACATTGTTTGATTGCAGTATCAGGGTCTTTCAAACCATTACCTGTCACAGTACATACAATCACAGAACCTTCAGTAATTTTACCTGCTTTGATATCACGGATTGCACCACCAACAGACGCTGCAGAAGCAGGCTCAACAAATACACCTTCGTACATCGAAAGTAGACGTTGTGCTTCTAAGATTTCAGCATCAGTTAGTTCATCGAACCAACCTTTTGAATCACGTACAACAGCTTTTGCGTGGTTCCAGCTTTGTGGATTACCAATACGGATTGCAGTTGCTACAGTCTCAGGATTTTCAACTGGTGCGCCACGTAAGAACGGTGCAGCACCAGAAGCTTGGTAACCCGCCATGATCGGCAAGCCAGCAGGTTTTGGACCAGTAAAGGCATCAGTTGCAGGGTCATAAACCACTTGCTCAAATTCTTCTTTTGATTGGTTCGCAACTGCTTCGGTATACCCCATCCAGTGAGCAGTGATGTTACCTGCGTTACCTACTGGTAAGCAGTGGTAGTCTGGTGCACGGCCCAATTCATCCACGATTTCGTAAGCAATGGTTTTTTGACCTTGCAAACGGTACGGGTTAATTGAGTTTACAATCGTTACCGGTGCTTTATCTGCAATTTCTTTCACGAGGCGCATACCATCGTCAAAGTTACCGCGAATTTGCATCGTGATCGCACCATACATCATCGCTTGCGCCATTTTACCCATTGCAATTTTGCCTTCAGGGATTAAAACGAACGCTTTCATACCTGCACGTGCAGCATAAGCTGCTGCAGCAGCTGAAGTGTTACCAGTAGATGCACAGATAATGGCTTTAGAGCCTTCTTCAGCAGCTTTTGTTACTGCCATGGTCATACCACGGTCTTTAAATGAACCAGTCGGGTTTAAGCCCTCGTACTTCACATAAATTTCAACATTTTTGCCAATAATGCGCGGAATATTCGCAAGCTTAATCAGTGGGGTATTACCTTCGCCTAAAGAGATTGCTTTAGTGGTGGCAGACACTGGTAAACGGTCGCGATAGCGGTCAACTAAACCAGTATAACGATTGGCATTCGACATGATGATGTTCCAATTGTGTGTAGAGCTTGGCAAGGGGAGAGTGTCCCCTTGACCCGATTAATTATCAAGCGATTCTAAACGAATTCGTACAATTTCGCCATGAATGACGGGCAATGCTTGAATTTGTTGAAGGGCTTCATCCATTTTTGATTCTTTAACTGGATCAGTCAGAATCACGATAGGAATAAGGTCTTTTAAGCGTGGCTGTTGCATGATGGCATCAATACTGATTCCCGCACGGCTTAAAATAGTCGTCACATCAGCAAGAACGCCTGTTTGATCTTCAGCATTAATGCGGATGTAGTATCCAGTGGTCATTTCTTCACGTGGAAGAATGGTCAAATCACTTAAGCTTTCAAAAGCTAATTGCGGAATTGTACCTGAACCATCTTCGGTATAAGAAATGTCACGAACAATATCAACAACGTCAGCAACGACAGCAGATGCTGTTGGTCCAGCACCAGCACCAGCACCGTAATACAGCGTTGGACCAACTGCATTGGCCTGTACTAGTACGGCATTTTTCACACCATTAACATTAGCAATCAGTTGTTCTTCTGGAATCAATGTTGGGTGAACACGAAGCTCAATTCCTGTTGCGGCACGACGAGCAATACCTAGATGCTTAATACGGAAGCCAAGGTCTTCTGCATATTTTACATCTTGTGCTGTGACTTTGCTGATGCCTTCAGTGAACACCTTGTCAAACTGCAATGGAATACCAAATGCAATCGAAGCCAGCAATGTAAGTTTGTGAGCTGCGTCGATGCCTTCAACATCAAAAGTCGGGTCAGCTTCGGCATAACCGAGTTCCTGTGCTTCTTTCAGCACATCGGCAAAGGCACGACCTTTTTCACGCATTTCAGTCAAAATGAAGTTGCCTGTGCCGTTGATGATGCCAGCTAGCCAATCAATTTTGTTTGCAGCCAAACCTTCACGCATGACTTTAATAATTGGAATACCACCAGCAACAGCTGCTTCATAGGCAATTTGTACGTGATGATCATCAGCCAATTTGAACAATTCATTACCGTGTTCAGCTAAAAGTGCTTTGTTGGCAGTCACCACTTGTTTGCCATGAATAATCGCTTCGCGAATCACTTCATAGGCAGGGTGGATGCCACCCATGACTTCAACCACAACATCAACGTCAGGTTGACGAACAATATCTAATAAATCAGCACTTTGTTTTACAGAAGCAGGAAGATCTAAATCAGGACGAGGGCGACGCGTGCCCACATGGGTAATTTCAATTTCACGACCGGTGCGACGTTTAATCTCAGCAGCATTTTCTTTTAGTAGTTTAAGGGCACCACCACCCACAGTACCAAGACCGAGGATTGCCAGACGAACTGGTTTCACGTCACACTCCATTTAATTCATCAATTTCTTAAGTGAGTTTAGATCATAGCTAAAAAAACGCTTGGACTCTAGGGTAGAAATAACTTTATTCCCACCCATAAAAAACATTCATTTAGCCTATAAAAATTAGTTATTTAAGTGCGCTTTCTAGTTCCGCTGCAGACATGTAAGCACCGATATGAACACCTTCAGCATTGTAGATTGCTGGTGTGCCATTTACCCCAATATTTAGCCCCATTTCATACATGCTACGCACAGGGTTTTTGCATGAAGCAGGTGCAATTTGTTGACCAGCAATCGCTTGATCAAATGCAGCATGGCGGTCTTTGCTACACCAAATTGCTTCCATCATTGGCATGTGTTGTTCGCCACGAGGCCAAGCGATGTAACGTACTTCAATACCACGGGCATTGATATCATCCATTTGCTCATGCAATTTGTGGCAATACGGACAGCTCACATCGGTGAATACATAAACCACATGTTTAGTTTTACCTTTGGCTTTATAAACCAGTAAATCTTCAGATTTTAAGTTGTCGAATAATTTTTTATTGGTTTCAGCTTGTAAGTTGTCACCGACATTAAAAAGTTTTTTATCACCTAAACGAACCAAGTCACCTTGGAAGATGTATTTGCCATCGGCTGTGGCATATACCGCAGGCATACCTTCGAAGCTTACCCAAAAAATATTAGGAACTTCTGTAGCTTTCACGCCGATTACTTTGGCATTGATATTGGCTTTTTGAATATTTGACTGCAATGTGTCGATGAGACGTTGTTGAGCATTACGTTCAGACAAGGTTGATGCTTCACCAGTCGCTGGTGTGCTCGCCGTTAATGTTGAGTCTTTCTTTTCGTCGTTATTTGAGTTGGAGCAAGCCATAAGTGCCATGCTTGCAGCAAGTGTAGATGCGAGAAAAAATTTTGAACGGGTAAATAACATAAACAACCCTTTTCTTTTAGCTATATCAAACAGGTGAGTAAGCATAGCAAAAAATAAAGGGCGCGATAGAACTTCTTGGTCTGATATTTACAGCCGTTAAGCTCTTGGATGGAAACTTGCGTGAAGTTGTTGCATGCGAACTTGTGCTACATGGGTATAAATTTGCGTGGTCGATAAATCGCTATGGCCCAGCAGCATTTGTACTACACGCAGATCAGCGCCATGATTCAGCAGATGGGTTGCAAAAGCATGTCTAAGTGTATGTGGTGAGAGTTCAGTTTGTACACCGGCTTGTAAGGCATAACGTTTGATAGCGTACCAAAAATTTTGTCGGCTCATCATACCGCCATGTTGGGTGAGGAAAAGGGCATCGGTTGAACTTTTATATAACTGTGGTCGCGCTTGGGCCAAATATTTTTCCACCCAGTCACAAGCGACTTGACCTAAAGGGACGAGACGTTCTTTATTTCCTTTACCAGTAATACGTAAATAGCCTTGTTTTAGATTAATCAATTCCAAACGTAAATTGAGTAGCTCACTGACACGTAATCCGCATGCATATAAGACTTCAAGCATCGCGCGATCACGTAAGCCAAGTGCGCTGTTGATATCGGGTGCATTAATTAATGCTTCAACATCAGCTTCAGATAAATCTTTGGGCAGGGCACGACCCAGTTTAGGTGTTTTATGTGTTGCAACTGGATTGTCGCTGCGCAATTTTTGTTCACGTAGAAATTTAAAGAATGAACGTAGTGCAGAAAGTGAACGAGCGATAGATCTTGGACTTTTTCCCTGTTTTGTGAGGTTCAACAGCACATCGGCTACATCATCACTGCTCCAGTCTGTCATGCTGTGGTGATGACACTCACTGCATTGAATTAAATCAGATAAATAGGCATTTCTAGTGTGTGGGCTGACTGTCTGAGCCACCAAATAATCACGATATCCTTGTAAGAAACTTAAATTTTCTGGAATGGTTACAGGGGCAGGGATACGTGGTTTTTTATTTAACATGTAAAGCTCATTTGGGTGAATTAAACCAATAAATCACAAGGGTTTAATGCAATGTAATTTAAATTTTCTATACTGTCGATCTTTGAAAGCGAAATGCGAATTGAAATCGAATCCGATTTGTTAATTATTCTCATTTGTTTGTATAATGTTCAAAATTTTTTAGGGTTAGTTGCGTGCGATTATCTGATTTGAAAGTGAAACAAAGCGCGGTCATTCATAAGGTACATCGTAACCAGAATGGCAACGGATCTCATACTGATATGGTGGCGAGCCGTTTGGAAACATTAGGTTTTGTTCCCGGAACCAAGGTACAGGTGATTACCAAAGGTATTTTTGGTGGTGATCCTATTTTAATTCAGGTCGGGTTTACCCGTTTCGCACTCCGTAAGATAGAAGCTGAAAAAGTGGAAATAGCAATGGAAGGGGCATCGGTATGAGTGATGCTTTACGTATTGCCCTTGTTGGTAATCCAAACTGTGGTAAAACCTCATTATTTAACCATTTAACTGGTACACGTCAAAAAGTTGCCAACTATGCAGGGGTAACGGTTGAGCGTAAAGTGGGGCAATTTACTTTACCTTCGGGCAAAGCTGTCCGTGTTTTGGACTTGCCAGGTACATATAGTTTAGACGCCACCAGTCCGGATGAAGAAATTACCCGTGATGTGGTGCAAGGTAAAATTGCAGAAGAAGGTCATCAAGACGCATTTCTATGTGTAGTCGATGCGACCAACTTGAAATTGCACCTCGGTTTGGTCATGGAGATGATTGAGCTTGGTCGTCCTGTTTTACTTGTGCTGAACATGATGGATGAAGCACGTCGTCGTGGCATGCAAATTAATACGCAGAAATTATCGCAACGTTTGGGTATTCCTGTTGTGGAAACGGTTGCTGTGCGTAATGCAGGCATCGAAAACCTGATGGGCGCTTTAGATGCACAAACCTACCGAACACCTAATGTTGAACTGAGTGACATTAATCTGTCAGGCAGCAACCATGAAAAAATCGAACAAATTTTAAAAGATGTCGTCGTGTTTGTTGAACACGAAGACAAACGTTCTGACTTCCTCGATAAAATTTTCTTACATCCTGTGTTGGGTCTAATCAGCCTTGCAGTGATGATGTTTATTATTTTCCAAGCGGTATTTGCTTGGGCTGCGCCATTCATGGATGGAATTGAAACCTTCTTTGGCTGGCTAGGCGAAGTGGTGGGTGAGCATATTGCCCATCCATTGCTGAATAGTTTGGTGGTAGACGGGATTATTGCTGGTGCGGGTGGTGTTGTGGTGTTCTTGCCGCAAATTATTATCCTATTCTTCTTCATTTTAGTGCTTGAAGAATCAGGCTATTTACCACGTGCGGCATTCTTGCTTGATAAGTTGATGTTTAAAGCAGGTTTAAGTGGCCGTGCTTTCATTCCATTACTTTCAAGTTTTGCCTGTGCCATTCCGGGCATTATGGCAACGCGTAGTATTAGTGATCCACGCGATCGTTTAACCACAATTTTGGTTGCACCATTAATGACGTGTTCAGCACGTTTACCCGTGTATGCGTTATTAATTTCAGCATTCATTCCAGAACAAACAGTTTGGGGTGTCTTGAATCTACAAGGGCTTGTGCTGTTTGGCCTGTATATGGCTGGTATTGTGAGCGCATTGGCAGTTGCTACTGTAATTAAAATCTTCCAAAAAGATAAATCGCAACATGCTTTATTGATGGAATTACCAAGTTACCGTTTCCCTGACTTGAAGAGTGTTTGGATTGGTTTATTAGACCGTGCCAAAATCTTCTTAAAACGTGTGGGTGGCATCATCTTCGCGTTGTCTATTTTGCTTTGGTTCTTATGTACTTTCCCACAACCACCAGAAGGTGCGACCTTACCTGACATTGATTATTCATTGGCGGGGATGTTGGGTCATTTAATGCAACCAATCTTTGCACCATTAGGCTTTAACTGGCAGATTTGTATTGCATTGATTCCTGCAATGGCTGCACGTGAAGTTGTGGTTGCTGCACTAGGAACGGTATATGCCTTGTCTGCAACAGATGAAGATGCAATGTCGCAAGGCTTAGCAAGCTTAATCAGTAGTGATGGTTCATTAGGTTGGTCATTGGCAACGGGCTTGTCATTGTTAGTGTGGTTTATTTATGCACCGCATTGTTTGGCAACGCTCGCAACAGTAAAACGTGAAACGGGTTCAATGAAAACAGTTGGGTTCATGACCATCTATTTATTTGGTCTGGCTTATCTGATGTCATTCCTGACGTATCAAATTGCTTCACATTACTTTGGATAATTCAATTTGGGCATGTGGCCTAAATTGTCAGAGGAGATTGAAATGATTGAAATTCTAATAGTCGCTGCTCTCGTGATTTGGAGTGCTGTCGTGGTGTTTAAGAAAGTATTTCCTAAAACATCGAACTCAGTTTTCAACTCCTTGTCCTTATGGTGTGAACGCCAAGGTTGGCATGCACTGGCAAAACGTTTGAAGCCTAAAATGGCGATCGGTTGCGCCGGTGGATGTGGTTGCTCAGAATCTGAGGAACCTGTAGCTAAAAAAGTTGAAGTACAAGCTGTGAAGTGGAAATAATCCTGCGTTGAACTGCTCGTACTAGATTGTTTAAAAACCGTCATTTTAATGGCGGTTTTTTTACGAGCGGACACAAAAAAAATGTGAGAAAGTGAAAACATAAAAAGCATTCAAAACAGCAAAGTGCTAACATTTTGTCAGTTTTAAAAACCGACCAAAATAATGGGGCAGAAATGTTAATACAGCGTGGTGGATTGAAGGTTGTTGCCGGATTGGGTATCTCTGGTGTTGCCGCAGTTAATTTTTTACATAGCCATGGCTACCGCGTTGCAGTCACCGATTCACGAGCAAATCCGCCGGGTCATGATCAGATTCCAAGCGATGTACAAACGAGTTTTGGTCAGCTTGACCAAGAATTATTGCTCCAAGCAGAAGAAATTATTATTAGCCCCGGACTTGATCCTAAACTGCCAGAAATTCAAGCAGCTGTAGCAGCGAATATTCCTGTTGTTTCAGAAATTCAAATTTTACGTCGCGCTACAGACAAGCCCATTGTGGCCATTACAGGTTCAAATGCCAAAAGTACCGTAACCACTTTATTTGGTCTTATGGCTGCAGATGCTGGTAAAAAAGTAGCGGTCGGTGGCAACTTAGGTCGTCCTGCACTGGACTTAACCAAAGACGATCCTGAACTTTATGTGCTTGAATTATCGAGTTTTCAATTAGAAACCACTTCAAATTTAGCGGCTGAAGTTGCTGTTGTATTGAATATGAGTGAAGATCATCTTGATCGCCACGGCGATATGATGGGTTACCACACAGCGAAACATCGTATTTTCCAAGCCGTGAAAAAAGTGGTGTATAACCGTGATGACTCTTTAACTCGTCCCTTGGTTCCAGATGCAACCCCAATGCAAAGTTTTGGTTTAAATGCACCTGATATGAATCAGTTTGGTATTTTAAAAGATCAAGACGGTACGATTTGGTTGGCACGTGGACGTGAGCGTTTACTAAAAAGTGCAGATATGTACATTCAAGGTACGCATAATGTGGCGAATGCCTTAGCATGTCTTGCTTTAGGTGAGGCGATAGGTTTACCACTTGAAAGCATGTTAGACACCTTAAAAACCTTTAAAGGTTTAGAGCACCGCTGTGAATTTGTTAAAGAATTACATGGTGTTCGTTATTATAACGACTCTAAAGGTACAAATATTGGCGCAACACTTGCCGCTATTGATGGTCTCGGTGCTGCAATTGAAGCCAAAGGCGGTAAAGTGGCGATTATTTTAGGTGGTCAAGGTAAAGGGCAGGACTTTACAGCATTGCGTGATGCGCTTTCAAAATATGCCAAAGTTGCTGTTTTGATTGGTGAGGATCGTCCTATTATTGAAAATGCGATTTTAGATACAACGACTTTAATTCACGCTGAAAGTTTGCAGCAAGCGGTTGAGTTATGTCAGCAAAATTCTATTGAAAATGACGTGGTGTTACTTTCACCTGCATGTGCAAGTTTTGATATGTTTAAAGGTTATAGTGAGCGTGGACACCAATTTGTTGATTGTGTGAATGCACTCGTTTAAAAAACGATAAGGAAAGTTGTATGGCTGGGTTAGCTCAGACGACCATAAATAGAATAAATGAAGTTGTAGAACGTTGGATTCCTCGGCTACCTGCCGAGGTCAACGTACGCAATGTTTTAATCTTTTGTGTCTTGGCATTGTTATGTATTGGTTCAATCATGGTGGCATCCGCGTCGATGCCGTATGCAGAACGGATGCATGAAAATGCTTTCCATTACATCACGCGACACGGCATTTCAATTGCCGCCGCAGCTGCAGCAGCTTACATTGCCTACAAAGTGCCGTTAAATGTATGGTTTAACAATACCTTTTTCTTGTGGATTGTGACCATCGTACTGCTGGCGGCAGTTTTGGCAGTCGGTACGGAGGTAAATGGTTCGAAACGTTGGATTCGTATTGCCGGTTTTACCTTACAGGCATCCGAAGTCGCCAAGGTGATGATGGCCATTTTTACTGCTGATTATGTGGTTCGACGTGCAGAAGAAGTGCGTAATAACATTAAAGGTCTGGTGCGTCTTGCGATTATTATGGCTGCAACAGTTGGCCTAGTCATGGCTGAACCCGATTTGGGTGCCACCGTGGTGATTGCATTAACCATGCTTGGCGTGTTCTTCCTTGCAGGTGCGCCATTGATTCAGTTCGCGATTGCTTTTGGTGCCATCATCATGGCTTTTGTGTTCTTGATTTTATTCGAACCTTACCGTTTAGAACGTTTGATGTCATTCTCTAATCCATGGAATGATCCATTGGGAGCGGGCTATCAGTTATCCAATGCCTTAATGGCGTTTGGTCGCGGTGAATGGGTTGGCGTTGGTTTAGGTCACAGTATCCAAAAAATGTCTTATTTACCTGAGGCACATACGGACTTTATGTTGGCTGTATTGGGTGAAGAATTTGGTTTTTTAGGAATTTTTACCGTATTAACATTGTCATTTGTGATGTTGGTGAGCTGTATTCGTATTGGTCATCGAGCGCTACGCCATCAATACTTACGTGCAGGTTATTTGGCCTATGGCATCAGTATTATTTTCTTATTACAAATCTTGGTGAATGCTGGGATGAATATGGGGATGTTGCCAACCAAAGGTTTGACCTTACCATTTATTAGTTATGGTGGTTCATCACTGATTATCTGTGCGGTCATGGTCAGTCTTATTTTGAAAATCGATGCGACCACGAAAGAAGTGAATCCAAGTAAAGAAGAATCAAGCTTCTAAGTTGGAATTGCGTTGTGGATCAGGCTTTGAATGTTCAAGGACTTGAGCGGGCATTTCTGTTCCACAATGCAAACATTTTACAAAGCTGGCCTTAGCTTTAGACAGTGGAATGAGTGGAATAAAAAATAAAGAAAAGTAATTTCGTTGCTGTTTTAGCTCGTAACTACTTCGGTTGCGGCACACAGGGCAATTGAATTGGCTTTTTTCAATGACTTTGGTTTTTGGCCCCAATCCAAATATAAAAAACATTGCACACTCCAATAACACTTAATGATATAGCCATTAAAGCATATTTCTGGTTTGAAGCTATATATTAGAATGCAGGCCAAATAGTATGCGTTTATTGATACATCTGTGGCAGTTCCATGCAATGCGGGATCTTGTCGACGCTCCATTGTGCAATGGCTTGTTTGAGCATGATGTGTGGCATATCTAAGTCGACAGGTGCTTGGTGTAAGGCTTGCAGTGCCTGTTGTAACAGTTGAGGTGCTTGTTTGAGATCTAAGGCCTGCGCCATGTTTTGCTTAGACAGTTTTTGCCCTTGATCATTCATGGCTAAAGGCAAATGCATATATTCTAATCGTGGATAATTTAGTTTTTGCCCCAACCAAATTTGACGTTCCGTATTATCTAAAAGGTCCGCGCCACGAACCACATGGGTCATCCCTTGCAGAAAATCATCGACAACCACTGCAAGCTGATAATTAATAATGCCATCACGACGTTTCAGGACAAAATCACCTAAATCATGTAAAAGATTCGAGCAATGTTGGCCTTGCAAACGATCGTTGAAACAAATGGTTTGATCATCAATTTTGATGCGAATGGCTTGATCGATCAAAGGAAGCTTAAGCTCGCGACAAGTTCCTTGATAGATATGATTAGAGCCGAGCACTTTACGTGTGCATTGACAGGCATACACCAGGTCTTGAGCATGTAATTGCTCAATCACTTGCTCATAGATATCGAGGCGATCTTTCTGAAATATGATTTCGGCATCTGGTTCAAACTGAAAGGCATCAATTGAACGTAAGATATGTTCTTCACTGCCGGGAGAAATGCGGGGAATATCGGTGTCTTCAATTCGGACAACCCAACGGCCATCCTGAGCGCGGGCATCGCAGTAACTGGCGACAGCAGTAATTAAGGAACCAAAATGCAAAGGGCCGGTTGGCGATGGTGCAAACCGACCTGAGTAGCGAGTCAGCGAAACATCGTTTCCCTTCTGCGCAAAAGCCAAGCTGAGCTTGGCTGAGGAATCATCAACAGTCACAATTAACCGTTATTTTGCTTCTCTTTGATCTCTGCAAGTGTTTTGCAGTCGATACATAAAGTCGCTGTTGGACGCGCCTCTAAACGACGTAAACCGATTTCGATACCACAAGTTTCGCAGAAACCGTAGTCATCATTTTTGATCGCTTCAATTGATTGTTCAATTTTACGAATCAATTTACGTTCACGGTCACGGGTACGAAGTTCAATCGCAAATTCTTCTTCTTGCGTAGCACGGTCGTTTACGTCAGGAAGTGCAGTATTTTCATCCTGCATGGTATTGAGTGTACGATCAACTTCAGACATCAACTCAGCTTTCCAAGCCAACAGAATTTGGCGGAAATGCTCAAGCTGACCTTCAGACATGTATTCTTCATTTTTTTTAGGCTGATAAGGCTCAATACCAAATAAGCTAGCAGTAGAACCACCTTCAGTCGCCTTTGGCTTTGTTTTGCGCACGCGTTTCGTAGACTTCTCATCTACTACATCAGTTTGTTCGTCTAAGACTTGATTTTGGTTGTCATTCGCCATATAGGGCATTCCTCATCATATGCATATATCTATACGCAAAAAATATGGTGATATGCAAGTTTTTTATCCACCCACCACAGAGATTCCCCCTGCGGGGGTCGTCATCATATAGACTTTTTTTGCTTATTGATAGTCTTTGATGTTTGGATTCTAACTATCACTTTTCCTTTAGATGCCATAAAGTAAAGCAAAAAAATCAAATTGAAAAGTTAATAACCTGAAATTTCGGCATTAATTTGAGCTTGTTTGATTTTGACCCTTAAAACTTCAGTTTTGAACGCGCCAGTATCTTTTAAATGCAGTACCCGATAGCCCGGTAAGCTTTGATCTATGGCAAAATTTTCACTGAACGGCTTAAATTGTACGCTGGTTGATGGCGTTGATAAAAACTGGACACCATGCCATTCATTACATGAATCTTGATGCACATGTCCGCACAAAACAATTTTGACATTAGCGTGTTTAGCAATGACATCCATTAAATGTTCAGCGTTCTTAAGTTTATGCTGATCAATCCAATGTGACTGCATTGCAAACGGATGATGATGGCAGGCAATAATGATGTGCTGTGAAGGATGTTCAGTCAGCAGCTGATCTAATTGTTCAAGTTGTTGAGCAGAGACCCAGCCATCCACCTTTCCTTTGACAGCACTGTTGAGCAAAATCATGCTCCATTTACCCAAATGGATAATATGTGCTTGGTTTTGGTTTTGATGAAAAGGGAAATGCTCCGCATCATCGTGATTGCCAGGAATTTGGTAAAACGCGAGTTTTTGTTGCTGCATAAATTGAGTATAACGAGCATAAGTCGTCTGTACCGGCACTTGCGCAAGATCGCCAGTATGCACGAGAGCATCAACATGATTGTGATGAAGCTGAATATGCTGTATCACATCATGAAAGCTTTGTTCTGGATTCATACGAACAAACTCAAGATCTTCCTGATCCATCAAATGTGTGTCCGAGATCTGAATGATCGTCCAGTCGAATTGTTCTGAGTCCCTTAAAGTCATGTCCTTCCCCTTAGACATTCCTTGTAGTATGTAATTGCTGTTGCAGCCATTGCAAGGCCATAATGACAGGTGCGTTCTTTAGCCGACCATTGGTCAATAAAGTTGGAATATCTGCATAAGCTAAAATATGCAGTTGAATATTTTCACCTTCATCTGGCATGCCAAATACTCCACCTTGTTCTGGTAATTCTGCTTCTGCACTATATAGATGAAATAATTCTGCACAAGCGCCAGCCGATGGATAAAAGCTAAAAAGGTGCTGAAGGGTGTTTAATTCACAGCCTGACTCTTCCAAACTTTCACGGCGGATACAGCTTTCAGGCGATTCATCTCCGTCAAGTACACCTGCAATAATTTCCAGTTGCCATGGTGACTCAGCATCATCAATTGCACCAATACGGAATTGTTCAATTAAGGCAAATTTTTGTTGTTGATGGTTATAAATCAATACACCAGCCGCTTCTGGGCGATGAATTAATTCACGTTGAATGGTTGGAATCATCTCTTGGCGGTTGAATAAGCGATGTCGCAATTGAACTTTTTCGACCTGAATGAAGCCTTTAAATACGTGCTCACGTCCTTCAAGGCAATAGTCTTTATTGTTATAGGTGGCCTGTTTAATAATATTCATAAGCTCTAATCAGGATGAAACGTTTCATTTCATCCTAACCGAGATTTTGTTGAATACAAAAGATTTTTTTTAGACTTTAGACTTTATGGTACAACTTTTGACCTTGGGCATGATAGGCATCTTTCATGCTTTGATAGCCGGTTTCAATCTCTGTACGTTGTTCCGTGGAAGTCTCTGTATTTTGTTGATTTTTTGCATAATCTCTCACATTTTGAGTGATTTTCATCGAGCAAAACTTAGGGCCACACATTGAACAGAAATGCGCAGATTTATGTGCTTCTTTTGGCATGGTTTCATCATGCATATTTCGTGCAGTGTCAGGGTCTAGGCTTAAGTTAAACTGATCTTCCCAGCGGAATTCGAAGCGTGCTTTTGATAAGGCATTGTCACGGGCCTGTGCACCCGGATGGCCTTTAGCAAGGTCTGCGGCATGAGCTGCAATTTTGTAGGTGATAATGCCATCTTTAACATCCTTTTTATCTGGCAGACCTAAATGCTCTTTTGGCGTTACATAGCAGAGCATTGCTGTGCCATACCAGCCAATCATAGCTGCACCAATGGCGGAGGTAATATGGTCATAACCGGGTGCAATATCTGTTGTAAGCGGCCCTAAAGTATAAAAAGGTGCTTCTTGGCAGACTTCAAGTTGAAGATCCATGTTTTCCTTGATCATGTGCATAGGTACATGGCCAGGGCCTTCAATCATGACTTGTACATCATGTTTCCAAGCACGGTGGGTCAGTTCACCTAATGTTCGTAATTCGCTAAATTGGGCTTCATCGTTGGCATCTTGAATACAGCCTGGACGTAAGCCATCTCCTAGACTAAATGAAACGTCATAGGCTTTCATGATTTCGCAGATTTCATCGAAATGCGTATACAAGAAGTTTTCTTTATGATGTGCTAAACACCACTGCGCCATGATTGAGCCGCCACGCGATACAATTCCAGTGAGTCGATTGGCTGTTAGAGGGACATAACGCAGTAGTACACCTGCATGGATGGTGAAGTAATCGACCCCTTGTTCTGCTTGCTCAATTAAGGTGTCTTTAAAGATGTCCCAAGTCAGGTCTTCAGCAACACCATCAACTTTTTCTAAAGCTTGGTAGATGGGTACGGTGCCAATCGGTACCGGAGAGTTTCGTATAATCCATTCACGGGTTTCGTGAATATTTTTACCCGTTGACAGGTCCATGATGGTGTCTGCGCCCCAACGCGTTGCCCAAGTCATTTTTGACACTTCTTCATCAATGCTCGAACCGAGTGCTGAGTTACCAATGTTGGCATTGATTTTCACTAAGAAATTACGGCCAATGATCATTGGCTCACACTCAGGATGGTTGATGTTGGCAGGAATAATGGCACGACCTTCAGCCACTTCCTGACGCACAAATTCAGGGGTAATTTCAGTTAAGTTTTTTGCCCCGAAGTTTTGTCCGGCATGTTGACGTGCATCGACACCGTCACGTTGACGCTGATTTTCACGAATCGCGATGTATTCCATTTCAGGAGTGATGATACCTTGTTTGGCATAATGCATTTGTGTGACATTGTGTCCGCGCTTCGCTCGGCGTGGTTTTGAAATATGAGCAAAACGGATGTTGGCCGTACGAATATCGCGTAAGCGTTCTTGACCAAATGTTGAGGTTAGGGTGTCAAGGATTTCAGTATCGTTACGCGATTCAATCCAGTTTTCACGGACATTCGGTAAACCTTGATTCAGATCAATCTGTACCGCTGGGTCGGTATAAACGCCAGAAGTGTCATAGACCATAATCGGCAAGTTTTTTTCGCCGCCTAGACCTGTTGGCGTGTCCGTTAATGCAATTTCACGCATTGGTACCTGAATATCAGGGCGTGAACCTTCAATATAGACTTTACGAGATGCGGGTAAAATTCGTGTCAGATCTTTGGCATCTTGCTCATGTTGAGCAGCGCGATCAGCAGCGGTGAGATTCGTTAATTGGTTCATTGCAATGATCCTTATGAAATGACATCAACGAATCAAGCACGACCAAAAACGTGGCGGTTTTTCCCTGGCAGTACAGGTTAAAATTGTGGCTTCAGTTTTCAGATGGCTTGATTCCTACGCAGGTATTAACCTGATCAGGTTCAACGGTACTCATCCTCAAATTTGGCAAGCCAAATTTAGATGATCTCAGCAGGAAATTACCTGCGCTCCGTCAAGCTTTGGGCGGATATTAGCATGAAGAATCGGCAAATACAGTGTCATTTTTAACAGTTCTTAAAGAACACGACAGTTGCCCAGATAATTTAATGCTGGCAGCAAGGCAGGCTTAATAACAAAATGGCCTTAAGGTGATATGAATATTGTCTGAAGTATTGTCTGATGAGATGAGATGAGATTAAGAAGATGAACTGAGGCACAGCGCATCTTTAAAGCAATCTTTTTTGTAATTCGGGGATGGATTTTTTAGCCCAATCGCTGCCTGTACTTGTTGAGCACTATGAGTGGTATTTTGCTCAAGTAGTTTCAGGAATTGGCGTGATTGATCCGCTATACGTGATTGATTCAGTTTAGCCAGCTTTTCGATTTCTTCTAAGGAGCTGGCTTGGATACTGAGGCGATCTGAAAAATCGTTTGATACCGGTGTATCTTGCATACCAGTAAACAAAAATTGGCTGTACAGGTACAACAATTGTTGAGCATCTTTTTGATAAGGACTTTCTGGATACTGCTTGAGATAGTCTTCCCAAAATAAAGCACGTGTTGCAATTTCTTGCGGTTCAATCATGAGGGTTTGTTGTAAAAAGACGGGTTGTAGGTTTTGTTCCGCCAGTTTTTCAATAAAGGCTTGCTCGGCATCACTCATATAAGGTGCAAAGACTTTGGCCAAATATTCAGGGCTGCGACGATACTGTAATTGTCCTGCACCGGCATCGAATAATTCCACATAGGCTTGACCTTTATGTTTGAGAAGGTATTGATCGCGAAGAGTCAATTGCTCGTAATGGCTTTGCTGAATGGTCGGGTGCTGTGCCATATCAAAAGCAAATTGTTCAAAAGCCATTTGCTGCTGTGCAGTGCGTTCAACGTGTAAAAAATTACGATACATTTGGTTAGATAAAACTAATAATTTTTTTTGTTGATCAGCTTCTAATAAAGGTAAACAAACTTTTAAATCTTGGTTAATTTGTTCAAGTGCAAAAGTGGTGCGTTGATCGTCAATTTCTTGCATATTCTTTTCAAGCTTCTGACACAGTAAAGACAAATCCACTGCTTCATTTTGAACAGTTTTTTTGTTCGGAAATTCTTGTGCAGGCTGGGGTTCAGGCTGTTGTTGGCATCCAAGCAACATGCTGAAAGACAGGCAGAGTACGCTGAATTTTACTGGCAGATTAAAAAGTTTTGACACAATGACCCGATGCGATAGAGATGAAGTTTGTCCGATGGAATGCCGACTATTTTATAGATGAAACGGGCGCATTATGTGTACTATTATGCAGTTGTTTGTTACAGCGTTGTGAGTAATGTCGAAAAACACCTAAAAACGCGATAAATTGTCTAAGTTGATGTAAAAAATTAATAAAAATCATACGCAAGTTTGCAGATTTATGATTAGTATCTGCTTAGTTTTAAATTTAAATATTCAGCCTTGGGTATTTGAATGTTAGGAATTTACGAAAAAAAATGAACAAAAAATTGGTTTTAAGTGCCTGTTTACTTTTGACGAGTCCATGGAGTTTTGCATTGGATCTTGTCGAGGCTTACGAACGTGCAAAACAAGCAGATCCCAATTGGCAGGCCAATAAACTGCAATATGAAGCAGATAAACTCAATTTAGGTATTGCGAACGGCAACTTACTGCCGACGGTCACAGTCTCAGGTAATGTTACACGTAAAAATCAAAATGCCAATCAAAGTGGAGCTCAAGCCGACTTGTTCATGCCTGATAGTACGACGTCCAAACAAATCGCGTTGACTGCGCGCCAACCTTTGTTTCGTTGGGATGCGTGGGAAGGTTTAAAACAGGTTAAAACATCAATCAATCTCAGTGAAATTAATTTAAAAATTCAAAAACAACAGCATTTATTAAATGTTTCAGAAGCGTATTTTAATGTGTTGCGACAACAAGCGCTTACAGTTGCAAATTTACAAGAAGAACAAGCGCTGTCTGAACAATTGCGTATGATGAATGCGAAGTTGAAAGAAGGTTTGGTGGCAAAAAGTGATGTCAGTGAAGCCAATGCACAGTATCAAAATGCGCGTGCCAATCGTATGGCGACCAATGTTCAATTGGTTTTGGCGCAGGAGCAACTACAACAGTTTATTGGGCCATATCGTGAAAATTTAGCCGTATTACGTGAAGATTTTGAATTTCAAAAACCTGTACCAAATAATGTGCAAGCATGGGAAGAATTAGCGCAAGGCCAGAATCTTGGCATTTTACAAGCGCATTTGCAAAAGCGTTATGCTGAAGATGGCAAACGCGTGGAAAAGGCTGCACTTTACCCACAGATTGAAGCGGTGGGGACTTATGGCTATAACAAGCAAAGTCCTGAATCGATCATGTCGCAAGACGGTCAATTTGATCAAATTGGCATTGAAATGAATTGGAATGTGTTTAATGGTGGCCGTACACAAAAATCCATACGGCAAGCGGCAGTCAACGTTGAGAAAAGCCAAGCACAAGTCGATGCTGCAATACGTAATGCAGAAACGGATGTAAAAAAAGCATATATGCAGGTTGAAACAGATCAGGCCAAGCTACAAGCTCGTAAAGCTGCAATGCAGTCTTCATCTCAAGTGTCTTTGGCTTCACAAGCGCAGTATCAAGAAGGTTTAAAAACTATGGTGGATGTGTTGTTGGCTCAGCGCAATGCATTTTCAGCTCGACAAGACTATTTAAACTCTAAGTATGATTATTTGCTACATGTACTTGAATTGAAAGCATCTGTAGGGAAATTGACCGAAGCTGATTTAGTTGAAATGAATGCATGGCTAGTTGATCAATCCAATCAACCTTCAATTTTGTTAAAGAAATGACTTTCGTCATAAAAGTTTCATAATGAATATGCTTTAATATTGCACGCAATTCTGCCGATTCATATTGCTGTGGAGATCATCCTTTGCCAAATAATCCTGTTTTAAATCATCATATTTCTTCACAATTTAATGAAGAGCTACAGGATGTTCATACCAAATTTATGACTATGGGTGGTTTGGTTGAACAGCAAGTGGCAAATGCCATTCATGCACTTTTGGACACAGATGCATCTATGGCAATTGATGTGCAGTTTCAAGACAATGCTGTCAACCGTATGGAAACAGAAATTGATGAAGCATTGACATTGATTTTAGCTCGTCGTCATCCAGCTGCAATTGATTTGCGTATGGTGATCGCTATGTCAAAAGCCAATACCGACTTAGAGCGTATTGGTGATGAAGCTGCAAAAATTGCTCGTATTGCCCAGAGTTTATGTGAAGAGGGTGGTTCACCACGTGGCTACATGGAAACACGCCATATTGGTAACCAAGTCCGTGTCATGATTCATGATGCACTAGATGCGTTTGCTCGTTTAGATGTTGATCAAGCTTTACGTGTGTTACTGGCGGATGCCGATATTGATCGTGAGTATCAGTCTGCGACGCGTACATTAATGACTTATATGATTGAAGATCCACGTCATATTACACGTGTTATGAATGTCTTGTGGGTGTTGCGTTCGCTTGAGCGTATTGGTGACCATGCACGCAATATTTCTGAGCAGGTGATTTATATGGTGAAAGGCTTAGACGTACGCCATACCAGCGTGGAAGAAATTGAACAGAAAGTTCAACGTTAATCACATCTGAACCCCCAGTTCTAAAAAGCCCATCAGTTGATGGGCTTTTTTTTAATGCAGAAGAGAGGCTGGTTTAACTATGTGTATCTTCATCCTCTTCAAAGGTACGGGCAATTTTTTCAATATTTAAACTTTTAGCCATCGCATCAAAGATCTCTTTATACACACCATCTTGGTGATAAAGCGCGTCATGCTCACCATGCTCAGCTATTTCACCCTCTTTCATGACATAGGTGTAATCCGCATCGATAATTTGCGACAAACTATGAGAAATAATAATGACAGTTCGCCCTTGTTTGATCTCGTCTAAACTTTGCTTAATTTGTTCAGTGGCAATCGCATCTAAACTTGCAGTGGGTTCATCTAAGAAAATAATCGGTGGATTTTTTAAGAACATGCGCGCCAAGGCGATACGTTGTTGTTGCCCCCCTGAAAGCATCAGCGCATCGGCATCATAGCCATTCGGCAGTTGTAAAATTTGTTCATGAATTGATGCTTTACGTGCGGCCTGCATCACGTCTTCGGTACTGGCATCGGTTTTGCCGTAGCGGATATTGTCAAAAATGGAGCCTTGGAAAATATGATTTTTTTGTAATACTAAGCCAATATGATCACGAAGATATTGTGTGTCGATATCTTTTAAATCTATGCCGTCAATGGTTATGGTGCCACTTTGCGGTTCAAAAAATTTATCTAACAAACTGATGAGCGTGGATTTTCCTGCACCAGATAAGCCAACTAAAGCAGTAATTTTATTAGGCTGAATGGTCATATTGATATTTTTCAGCGCATGGTGTCCATTCGGATAATAAAACTCGACATTGCTTAAATCGAACTGACCATGAATATTGGGTTTCTGTGTACCTGATTGTTCGATTTCGTCATCAGCCTCTAAAATCTTAAAGAAACTTTCTGAATAAATCATCGCGTCGTTCACTTCGTCATAAATACGATGTAAGGAGCGTATAGGGGCAGAGACGTTATTGAATAACAAGACGTGAAACATAATCATGCCAATACTCATTTGGCCATCAAGTACAAAATAAGCGGTCAAAATGATAATCAACACAATGCCAATTTGCTCGATAAAGGTCTTTAACCCATCAAACAAAAAACTGATTTGACGTGTTTGCATTTGATTGTCTGTGAGTTCTTTTTGTAATTTCAGCTGTTTCTCAGACTCAATACTTTCACGGTTAAATGATTTAATGACGGTGATCGAGTTAATAATACCGAGAATACCCTGACTTTTCTTTTCACGACCATCACGTAAATTACGTCGCCATCCACCTAGTTTTTGTGCTTGTTTGAAGGTGAGCCAGAAATAGATGGGTACAATACAGGTTGCCACCAAGCCAACATAGAAGTTGGCATAGTACATTAAGCCTAAAGCCACAATTGCACTGGTAAATAACGGTAAAATATCAATAAAAAATATTTGTACCAAACGTGTTAAAGAACCAATACCACGGTCGATACGCGTTTGTAATTTGCCAGCTTGATTGTTGTCATCATTAAAAAAAGCAAGGCGATAGGTCAGAAACTTTTCGATAATGCCTTGGGCTAAGTCTTGTGAAACCAAAATCCGCAGTTTTTCACCATAAAATTTTTGTCCAAATTGAACAAAAGCATTGATGATTTCTTTGCCTAATAAGATCACGCTAATGGTGATCAGAATATGCCAACCTTCAGCTAAACCTAAGCCTTGTTCGACTAGGCGATTAATACTATCAACAGCGTATTGCAAGGTGAGTGCATTGACCTGCGCGGTAAAAGAACCAATCAAGGTCATAATTAAAGTTGCAATCACCAAAATGCGATACGGTCTTACAAACGGTCTGAGCTTCTGAAACACATTCCATAAATTCATAAGCGATTATTTTTATTGTGAATAATTAAATTGAGTCTATGCCTGAAAAAATCATGCGACAAGTGATGACTTTGTATTGATTTGTGTCTGCGTTCATTGAGTTAAACTAAGCACTCATCATTATATTTTTGTGTGTGTTCTGAATATAGGTGTTTCAAATGAATTTAGACTTATTCAGTCCGATGCAACAAGACAATATCTTGCCATATGATGGGCAAGTACAAGACTATGGCCTAATTTTGAATACACAGGATAGTAAAAAGTACGCACAGTATTTTTTACAGCATTTGGCCTGGCAACATGATGAAGTAATCTTACATGGTCAATACTATAAAACGGATCGTAAAGTGGTTTGGTATGGCGATGCTAAGTATCAGTACCGTTATTCAGGCATGTTTAAACAGGCACTGATTTGGCAACCCGCCTTGTTGCGTTTAAAACAACATATTGAAAAATTGGTGGGGCACGAATTTAATTCCTGTCTTGCCAACCTGTATGAAAATGGGTTGCAGGCGGTCGGTTGGCATAGTGATGATGAACCATCTTTAGTGTCTCCGGATCAACAAGTGGTTATTGCCTCATTAAGTTTTGGTGCGAGCAGAAAATTTTGTTTTAAACATAAGTCGACTCAAGAAAAAGTTGAGATGATGTTACAGAGTGGTCAGTTGATCGTGATGCGTGGGCAAACTCAACGTCATTGGAAACATGCCATTATGAAGTCGACTAAAATTACAGAACCAAGAGTAAATCTGACTTTTCGTTATTTTTATCCTGAGTAAGGATGTAATGGAAGGTGTAATTTAAGGCATAAAAAAGCCCATACTGTGATGAGCTTTTTTAATTTCTCTGAGGAGAATTAAATTAGGAACGCTGTATTCAATGGTATAAATGAACACAAGAGCTGCTAAAGAACGATAATCATATTATGAGAATTTAAATTAAAAATATAATTATTAAATTCAATTAAATTGATTGATTCCTCAGATTAAACAAATTTAATCTTTACAACGAGACTAAATCTGTACAGATTTATAGGCTCTCATCCTCTTCAGTCATCGCGCTATATTTTTTTTCAATACGCATCGCGCTGTCTTGCATCATTTCCACCAATTTTTGAAAGTTCATAAATTCAAAACGGTTTTTAGATGCTAAAAGTGTCAAAGCTAACGGTGGCTCTTTACTGGAAAATTTGACTGGAATAGACAGGCTCGACATGTTTGGATCAACTTCACCATTAGAAAAATAATAGCCCTGCTTCTTGATCTTCTTCATCAGTAGCATGAACTCTTCTTCACTGTGGGCGAAGCCAACTTGTGCTAATTCATCAGAAAAGCGTTGGTAGTAATCTAAAATCCGCTGTTTAGGTAGTTGTGACAAAATAACTTTTGCAGATGAGCCTTTATACATTGGACGCGGGCTGCCGCGACCATAAGCCAATGCGGTATAGTCTTTGTACAGTTCATGATGCACATCAATGCAAGAATCTAGATTCAGGTGGGTCAACAGGCAACATGATTCTGTACGCTGCACAATTTCTTTCATGAAAGGAATACTGATTTGCACCAAAGGATCGGTGGTGCGAGAGATAAAATCTAGAACAGCAATTTTGGAACCGAGAATGTAATCCCCTGAAGTGCCACTTAAACGTTGTAACAACTCAGCAGACACCAGCTCTTTTAAATAACGGTAGCTCGTTGGTTTAGATAACCCCAATTCTTCACTAATAATGTCCACATTAATGACAGGACGTGAGACGGAGTATAAATCGAGCACGGTGAGAATTTTACCAAAACTGGAGAGCGCCATAAGAACCTGCTTGGTCAAAATAAAAATAAAATCAGTTAAGTTACTTTATAACAAATTGCGCGCGGTGATGCTGTGCTTTTCTACGTAACACATCGATATGGGCATTAAATGATGATTGTATGGTTAAGTTTCATGATAAATCATCAGTCGAACGTAGAATTATTTGTTATAAAAATACATAAATTATCATATTAAGATATTTTAATTGACATATATAATTATATTTGAAAAAATTGGTTCGAAAATATCCTATATTGATTAAGTAATCTGCATTGAGATAATGCGGTGAGATATTTTCTATTATTCCTATTCAAGTGACTGATTCCACTCACGAATAGCTTCTAAATTTTTGAACAAATATTCATCTAAGTCCTGATGGTTTGGGCAATTCATTGTGTGCTTCGCGACACGATGTGATGACTTATTTGCTTTAAAAGATGCCTCATAGAGAATACATATGTTGCTAACGAAACAAATACTCGCTTTTCGGCCCAATCGTTTGGACTGGATATTTGCGTTTAAAACGTTTACAGCAGGGATGTTGGCTTTATATGTGGCATTCGAACTGAATTTAACTTATCCCATCTGGGCGATTGGGACGGTATTTGTTATTGCAAATCCATACTCAGGTATGACGTCATCGAAAAGTATCTATCGCGTTTTAGGGACTTTTTTAGGTGCTGCTGTGTCGGTCGTGGCCATGCCACATCTGATCCACATGCCCGTCTTATTTACCGTATTTCTAGCGGTTTGGGTTGGCTTTTGCTTATATTTATCATTACTTGACCGTACACCCCGTAGTTATGTGTTTTTGCTGGCAGGTTATACCACCGTCATCATTTGCTATAACGTGGTGTACTTCATAGATACCGCTTCTATTTTTGATATGGCGGTAGGCCGCTTTTTAGAGATTACTGTCGGTGTGGTCTGTAGCGCACTGGTGGGCACCACAATTTTTCCAATGCATATTGGCCCAGCAGTAGAAGGCCGAGTTTTAAAAACTTTTCAAGATACCAAAGCGATTTTTGACCGTATTTTGCAAGATGCATCAGAGCTGGATAATTATTCTAAGTCTTTGGGAACAATAGCCCGTGATATTGCCGATATTCATGTTATGGCAGTGCATTTATCCTACGAAAAATCGACTTTGCAAGGGATGACTCGCCCGCTACAGGAAATGCTACATCAACTCAGTTTGTTGGTGTGTAATTTGGTAGCGATGTCGGAGCGCATAAAACAATTGGATGAGGTCGATGGACGCTATCGTCTAAATTTGGCCAAAGCACATGCGCATATTTCTGATTTTTTACAAGATCGGCATGAGATTGATGAAGCTACGCTGAATCAATTACCAGAACATTTTGAAGCAGACTTTGCTGCAATTATGGCGAATTCACATCCGTCTCAACAGATTATGTTGGGTAGCTTAAAAATGGATATCCGCCATTTTATTCAAAATGTGCGCGCGGTGAAATTGTTGTGGCAACGTATTCAATGCGGTGATTCAACCTTGCCCGCAATGTTAATGCCAATGAATACGACGCCTTATCCAACATTACATCGTGATGCTGGCGTGGCGATTCGTGGTGGAATTTCAGCATGTTTAATTGTGTTGATTGCTACGGTTTTTTGGATTGTCAGTGGCTGGAAAGCAGGCTTTATGATGGCTGAAATGGCGGCCATTAGTGCATGTATTTTGACGTCCATGGACAACCCTGTACCTGCTTTGAAAATGTTTATCCGTGCCAATTTATATGCAGGGGTGATGGTGTTTATATATGCCTACGGCATATTTCCGCATGTGACTGTATTTTGGCAGTTAATCGTGGTGCTAGCGCCATTTGTAATGTATTGCCTGATGTTGTTTTTACATCCACCGCTAACAGGAATTGGTTTGCCATTGTTAATGGGAACCATTATGGGGCTGAACTTCCAGAACCGTTATAGCCTCGATCAAGTATTTTTCTTTGATGCTTCGATAGGGACAGTTATTGGTCCCATTATTTCAGTATTTATCATTCATCTGGTTCGTGCGATGTCTCCAGATATTACAGCACAGCGTATTTTAGCCCTGCACTATAAAGCTATACGTCAAGCGTTGTATTTGCCGTATGGGCTGCAATTCCGTATTCATTTACGTAGCATGCTCGACCGTATTGGGGTGTTAAATAGCAAAATTGTGCAATCTGATCCATTAAAACAATACATTCAATTGGCTTTGGTAGAATCCAGTGCAGTGGTTGATTTACCGCGTTTACAAGAGTTGAAAAATAAATTTGATGTAGAGCATCCGATCGTGGTGGCTTTAGAAGACCTGCAACAGGATTTAGATGAATATTTCCGTGCTAAAGAGAATGCTCAACATCATTTGATTGCTGATTTACAGCAGCAAATGATTGAAAAAATACAACAGTTGCATGTCGCAGCTTCTGAACTTGAACAACAAGATATAAGTCTGAGAATTCAATATTCTTTAAATAATATTCAAAGTAGTTTGTGCCATGTTTTGCACAGTTACCCAACCAAAACTGAAATCGGGAGTGTGTAATGGGTGAGCTCAATATCTATGGCGTTTATGTTCCGATTTTATTGATACAAGCCGTGTTGGCGTATGTGTTACTGCGCATTGTCATGTTTGGGGGCGACCGTTTGGTGGAACAGGGGTGGATTGCGCAACCGAATATTTTTTACCTGTGTGTATTTGTCGTTTTGCTGTGGTTGGTGCATTACGCTTGTATTTTGTGCCAAATCTAGGCCAATGTTCTGAAATGATTGAGGTGAATTCATGAATACTGTCAACGTACGTAAATTCGTACGCCCCATTTTATTAATCATTGTGGTCTGCGTGGCATTAATGGCTTTAAAACATATTTGGGATTATTACAATTCTGAACCATGGACACGCGATGGTCGTGTACGTGGAGATGTGATTCAAGTTTCGTCAGATGTTTCAGGCTTGGTTACAGAGGTCTTGGTACAAGATAATCAGCAAGTGAAAAAGGGACAAGTACTGTTTCGTATTGATGTGGCACGCCAAGCTTTAGATGTCGAACAAGCAAAGTCTGATTTAGCAAAAGCCAAAGCTGAACTTGCAGGCGCAGAAGCAGAATTGGCCGCATCTAAAGCCAATTTGGTGAAATCACAGGCCAATATTCATTTGGCAGATAAAAATGCCAACCGCTATGCCAACTTAATGGATGGAGCAATTTCGAAACAAGAGCAAGATCAAATGTTTGCAGCGCGTGATCAATCACATGCTGAACATGAACAAACTGCTGCAGCCATCGAGCAAGCCAAAGCCAATGTGATTCAACAAAAAGCATTAATTGAAGTGGCTAATAGTAATTTGCATTTAGCGCAGTTGAATTTAAAACGCTCTGCTGTGATTGCGCCGAATGATGGCACATTGTCGAATTTTGAATTAAAGGCAGGGAATTACGTCAAAGTTGGGCAGGCGGTTGCAGCATTAATTGATCGTGAGCAAATGTACGTGGTGGGCTATTTTGAAGAAACCAAACTAGATAAAATCAATGTTGGTGCGCCTGCAAGCGTTCAGCTCATGGGGAGTTCAGAGACTTATAAAGGGCATGTACAAGGTGTGGCAAGTGGTATTGAAGATCGTGAACGTACTTCAACAAACGGTCTTTTGGCCAATGTCAATCCAACCTTCAGTTGGGTGCGTTTAGCACAACGTGTTCCTGTGAAAATTGTATTGGATGAAGTGCCGCATGATCAATTGGCCTTTGTGGCGGGACGTACTGCGACTGTGCATATTATCGATAAAAAATAAAATCAAAGACTGTTCATTTTCAATCATTTTATAAATTTCAGCACTCAATCATCATAAAAAAAGCATCCTCAAGAGGATGCTTTTTTTATATCGGTTAATGCTTTTTTCAGCTTAAGGTTTTACCCCAACTGGATTGCGATACCAACTTTCTATAAATAACGCAGCTGCGATACTGTCGGCTGAAATATTTTTACCGCGACCTTGCGCTTGGTAGTGTCCCAATTCGTCCCGTGCTTCACGTGTAGTTAATCGTTCATCTACCATTAGGGTTTCAATATTGGTCTGATGACGTAAACGGCGCGCGAATTTACGTGCCCGCGTTGAAAGTTCAGATTCACTGTCATCCATATTGAGAGGTAGGCCAATAATGAACAAATCGGGTTGATATTGCTTCACAATTTTAAGCAAGTTATCCCAATTAGGAATACCATCTTTCATCGGGAAGAGCGGAAGTGGATTGGCGCTTTCAATCAGTGCTTGTCCTACTGCCATCCCTGTTTTCTGTGTGCCAAAGTCGAAGGCCATAATCATTTGATGCGTTGCTGTTTCAGGCATGTCCAATCTCAGACGATAACCACATACGGTCAACCCCCATTTTTTTATAGGCGGCATCCCAACGGTCGTCATAAGGTAAGTTAAAAATTAAATCCATATCTGAGTCGCAAATGAGCCAATCACCACGAGTGATCTCTTCTTCAAGCTGGTTTTTACCCCAACTGGCATAGCCTAACGCTACTTGATAACGACCAACACCTTCATTGTGGGCAATTGCATCTAAAATATCTTTGGATGTGGTTATACAAACATTTTCACCAATTGCGATCGATGAATGCCAAGTCGGTTGACCGGTGTGAAGAACAAAACCTGCTTCTGGGCGTAAAGGGCCACCTTGCAACACTTCATGAGGTCGCACATTATCCGCCTCAATTTCGAGATCATTCAAGAGTTCTTTAATTTGCAAGCCAGATGGACGGTTAATAATTATACCTTGAGCACCATCTTCGTCATGACGCGCAAGGTAGATCACGGTATTGGCAAAAAAATCGTCGCTCATGTCTGGCGGAGCAATTAGGCAGCGATGCGTCAGGTATTGTTTTGTCACCAGGGGCATTCTCCTTTTATTCTTGGTGGAGCCAAGTATTGTTTTACTTGATGCTTTCAACTTACAAGAGAAATACGTATTCACCAAATGATTTTGCAAAGAAAGATAGAATTTATCACCGGATAGGCTGGTTTTATCTGAGTAAAAATGATGAATTGGGCAGTGAAATGGCGATATTCAGATACGTATTTACATCATAACCCTGCATAATCCATTCGAGCTGAGTTGCTAAAATAGTCTTTAAGCAAACGATATGTATGTTTAGAGATTAGGGTGATTAAATGAAAATAAGTCATAAAATGATCGTTTTATGTTTTTTGGGTTGTATCTCAAATGCATCCTTTGCTGATCTTGCGACACTACAAAAGCAAGAGCCTAAAGTCATTCAACAATTTCAAAAATCTAATTTTTATGAAGTGAATACTGATATTGAACAGGCCGTAGTCAGACTCATTGCCAATGATCCAAGTAGCTTTAAACATAATTTTGCCCAGTTAGAAAAACAAGGCTATGTGCATATCCAGTATTCACCTGACAAAAAACTGAAATTTTATAGTTTTGATGTTTCGGGTGGTGGAACGATGGGTGAGTGGAGTAATTATGTACAATATGCTACCGCTAAAACTCAGCACTTAGATGAATTTGAATCAGGTTATATCAATCAAATACAGCCAGTACGTGTTCAAAATAAAACTGTTTATTTGGTGCGAAGCTACTATAAAGGCGATAGTTGTACCGGTGTACATCATTTAAGAGCAGTAGAAATTGGCCCGAAGCAATTACTCAAATCCTATGTATTCAACACCAAGCAAAAGAATTTGCATGAAATATCCGTTGATTACGATTGTCGTTATGATCAAGAGCGTAATAATCAGCAAAATTATATAAAAGTTGCTGCTAAGCAGGTTGATGTAATGCTGTTAAATCAGAAGCTACAACCACAGCATCGTTATTTGCGCTATAGCTTGGGTTCAAAAGGATTCGTTTATCAAGGTATTGTTAAATAAAAAAGTATTTTTTATTTAATTAGAAAACTTCGTCTATAAAAAGCCTCGTTCATACTTGAACAAGGCTTTTTAAAATCATTAAAATATTAACTGTGTTGAAACTTTAATTGACGTAAGTGCTTGGCGTGTTGCAATGTGGTATCGCTTATTTCGACACCGCCTGTCATGCGTGCTAATTCTAGAATGCGCTGTTCTTCTTCCAAGTCCACAATTGTACTGCTAGCTGGGTCTGTCTGACGTTTTTTCACCAACAGATGTTGATCAGATTGCGCTGCAACTTGGGCCTGGTGAGTAATACATAAAATTTGCACATGTTGAGCAAGATCAGCTAAGAGACGGCCAACGATTTCTGCTGTACCACCACTGATCCCGACATCAATTTCATCAAAGACTAAAACTTCTGAATCGGTTTTCTCAGCATTCATCACTTGCATGACCAATGCAATACGAGACAATTCACCACCTGAGGCAACACGTGCCAAGGGCTGTGCAGGAATCCCTTTGTTGGCAGTAAATAATAATTGTATGAAACTTAGACCTTCACTGGATGCTTGCTCTAAAGGCTCAAATTTAAATTCAAAATGGGCTTCAGGTAGCGCAAGTTGTTTGACTTGCTCAGTGAGTTGTTTCGCGAGCGAAGTTGAACCTTCACGGCGAATATTATCCAAATGCTGTGCTTTGGCTAAAAAGTCTTGATGTGAAACTTCGACTTGTTCTGCAAGGGTTTCAGGATCTTCCAATTGATGTAATTGTTCAAGCTCGGTTTGCCACTGTTCGTACTCGGCTTTTAAATCTTCTGGCTGGGTACGATATTTACGTGCTAGGCGATGGAAACCTTCAAGTTGAGTGTTCAATTCTTCCATACGCTCAGGGTCGAAACTTTGACGATCCATGAATTGACGTAAATTTGCTGTGGCATCTTCCATCTCACTTTGTGCATTCAGCAGTGAAGCATGAATTTCTGAAAGTTGGTCACTTCGTCCTGCATGTGATTCGAGACGACGTAAAATGGAAGAAACTTCCTGATTGATATTTTGTTCTGCTTCATCTAGCGCATTTAAGCTATATGAACAATCTTGCATGATATGTTCATGATGGCTGAGGCGATCAAATTCTTGTTCAATTTCTTTGTAATCTTGCTGAACTGTGTCTTCAAGTTCTTCGAGTTGTAATTCAAGCGTTTCAATGCGCTGTTTACGTGTCGCTTGTGCATCTAAGGCAGCTTGATGCTGACGAATATCTTTTTGCCATTTACTATATGCATCACGCACATTTTGTGCAGGTTCATATAGGTTGTAATAACGGTCTAGCCAATGCTTTGGATAGGGCGGTTCTAGTAACTGCTGCTGACTATGTTGGCTATATAATTGCACCAAAAGACGGCCAATTTCTTTTAATTCAGATAGGCTGCTTGGTCGGCCATTAATCCATGCTTTACTACGTCCTGTAGCAAAAATCACACGGCGTAAATGGATTTCACCTGATTCATCATCCAGTTCATGTTCTTTTAACCAGATCGCCTCAGCACTATTGTCTTGATAGCTAAAAGTAGCTGTGACATCGGCTTTTTCTGATCCGAAACGTACATAATTGGTATCGGTACGTTCACCTAAACATGCTGACAGTGCATCGAGTAGAAGTGATTTACCTGCACCTGTTTCACCGGTTAGAACATTAAAACCTTTTTCGATATCAATGGCTAAATGGTCGGCTAAAGCAAAATTGATCAGAGTTAAGTGTGTCAGCATAAACGCATCCAAGCTGCGAAAAGTGTAGGTTAAAGATAGTCAGAATTTGTTTTTGTCACAAGATCAGTTTTATTTTTTGATGAACTAAAACAGTCATATTCTATCTGAAAATGATGATAAAAATATAACTTCAATGTGCTAGAGCGTCATTCAGTTAAATACAATTTTTTTTTAACGATGTATTTTGTAGCATTTGAGTGATGGACTGCATGGCTAAATTTTTTTTCATATTTTGAAGGAATCGGGCTAAAGCGAATTGGGGATTGGGCTTCGATCCTTTTCATTAAATTGAAATGAGGCTGGATAAAAATAGCCATGTGCTTAATGGTGCTAATTAATTGTTCGTTCAGTATTTATTAAAATGAGATCTGTAAAGATTTTATTGGTTGTTCAATTTTAATATTGGGTAATGATAAAAGGTTTTTTAATGGTTGGTTTTTATTTAAATTTAATACACAAAAATGCTCTGCAACTTTAGTGGATGATCCCTGAAAATGCATTTGTCAGCTAAGGGGGAGTTGATTTAGACTTTCGAAAAATCAATTGCTTTGACCCTGAAATTCATGCTGTTGGTTCAAGGATGAGTTTATAGAAAATATTGATTCACGCTTCATCAAACACAGATTGATTAGTTGTTGCAGCACAATTAAACTACATCCATCAAAATATTATAAATATGCTTTATCTGGAGAAAACGCATGTCAGCTCAGTTTGATCATGTATCGGTAATTAAGAAATCAAATGTTTATTTTGGCGGTCTATGCATCAGCCATACTGTGCAATTTGAAGATGGAACAAAAAAAACACTGGGTGTTTTACTTCCAACTGAACAAGCTTTGACATTTGAAACACATGTGCCTGAACGTATGGAAATCATTTCAGGTGAATGCCGTGTTCAAATTGCGGATAGCGAAGAAAGCGAATTGTTCCGTGCGGGTCAATCTTTCTATGTCCCTGGCAACAGCCGTTTTAAAATTGAAACTGATGAAGTGCTTGATTATGTATGCCATTTAGAAGGTTAATCACTACACTGATTTAGACACAGTTTTTTTAACCTGAATCGGTTAAACTACTGTTCAAGCATAAATCCTGTAAAGCTTGCTTTGCAGGATTTTTCTTTTTGGATATATGTAAGTTCAGAGGGTTATCCACTCTGTAGCTCAGTTAGATTGAAGTTTGCAAATTTAGAGGTCGTTCATGGCAAAACCGGAATATTTTTATGGCGTTCATGCAGTGGAGTCATTACTGGAACTCGAGCCAGAACGTGTTTTAACTTTGTTTGCTTTAAAAGGTCGTGAAGATCAGCGTTTACAACGTATTTTTGAATTGGCTGAACCTTTTGGCGTATCTATTCAAAAAGCCAGTCGTGACAGCTTAGAAAAATTAGCAGGTCAACCCTTTCATCAAGGCGTAGTGGCTGCGGTTCGCCCGCATCCTGTATTAAATGAAAAGGATTTAGATAGCTTACTTCAAGCCAAACCAAATGCTTTACTTCTGGCATTGGATCATATTACCGACCCACATAACTTAGGTGCGTGTATTCGTACAGCAGCGGCAATGGGTGTGGAAGCAGTGATTGCGCCTCGTGATCGCTCAGCAACTTTAACGCCGACTGCACGTAAAGTTGCTGCAGGTGGCGCTGAGAAAGTGAAGTTCATTCAGGTTACGAATTTGGCACGTACTTTAGGACACATGAAAGAAGAATTTAATGTGCGTGTTGTTGGTACGATGTTGGATGAAAAAGCACTCCCAATTCAACAGTTTGATTTTAAAGACACAGGTATTTGTGTGGTAATGGGCGCGGAAGATACTGGACTACGTCCAATTACCCAAAGCCAATGTGATCAAACTGTTTACATTCCAATGGCGGGCAATCTACAAAGTTTGAATGTGAGTGTCGCAACCGGTATGGCATTGTACGAAGCATGTCGCCAACGAAATCTTTAATGAATACTCGATAGAAACTTAATATGTCTCCCCAAAAGCAAGGTTACCTGTATGTCCTGATTACGATGTGTATTTGGGGTGGGTTTACCTTAACGGCACGTTTAAGTGCCAATTGGGGCATTAGTGCTTGGGATATTACCGCGCTGCGGTTTGCTCTAGCCTTTTGCATCCTGATGCCGATATTAATTTATAAAAAAGATACGGCTTTTTTATGGAAAAAAGAGCCGTTTATCTTGGCAATGATTGGCGGGGTGACATATTGTTTGACTGCCTATAGCGCATTTCATTATGCACCAGCTGCACATGCTGCCATTTTTCTCAATGGTTGTATTCCATTATGTACAGCCTTTGCGGCTTTTCTTATCTTTAGACAGCCACTAGATAAACATACTTGGATCAGCGTCTCGATTATGCTGAGTTCCATTGGTGTTATGAGTTATCTGATGTATATGGAATCAGGTGTAGCTTTTGGTTTAGGTGATTTGCTATTTTTCATCAGTGCAATCTGGTGGGGGATATTTACCGTACTGTTAAAGCAGTGGAAACTATCGGCATGGCATGCAATGTCTGGTGTGGCGATCTGGTCCGCTATTATTTTTGTGCCCATCTATTTGCTATTTTTCCCGAAACATTGGTCTGATCCTGAGCCGATGCAACTGATTGGTCAGGTCGTTTTCCACGGTATTTTTGTGGTAATCATCGCAACATTAACTTATGTCGAAGCGATTAAGCGATTGGGTGCATTTAAGGCAGGAAGTATTGTGACTTTGGCGCCTTTTATCGCAGCAGTTTTGGCAGTGCCTTTACTGGATGAGCCTTTGAGCGTGGCTATTATTTGTGGTTTGCTCGGGATGGGTATTGGTGCAATACAACCATGGAAATGGTTGGGCCGGCAAGATACTTTAGAGAAGCAACTACAGCAACAAAAAAAGCAGTCTGATTGAGACTGCTTTTTTATATCAGTGGATTTCAGCCTGAGCTAAATACTTAAGATGTAATGGTCGCAGTTGAGCATAGAGATGCTCTAAATGACCATCATTCAATACCACGTCATTGGCATGCTGAATTTTTTGCTCGCGTGGCATTTGAACTTGAATAATTTTTTTAATCTGTTCAACACTTTGTCCATCACGATTGGACGCGCGCTGAATTTGTAATTCTTCAGTGGCATCAATGAGCAGTATGTGATCAGTTAATTCATGTTGATTTGTTTCAAACAGGAGTGGCGATACCAAAATCACATACGCACTTTGTGCTGCTGCTAATTGTTCAATAATTGCAGTGCGAATTGCAGGATGGGTAATTTCCTCAAGTTTTTGCCGGGCAGACGGATCTTTAAAGATATGCTCGCGTAATGCAGAACGATTCAGTGCTCCATTTTCAAGAATTACCCAATCACCAAAGATGTGTCGAATTTGGACTAGAGCAGGCTGTCCGACTTCAACAACTTCACGTGCCACTATATCTGCATCTACAACAACAATATTCTGGGCTTCGAACCATTGGCTGGCAGCTGACTTACCGCTGCCAATCCCACCTGTTAATCCCAGAATAAAAGTCATCGTTTTACCTTATTGGCCTAAATAGATTTTCATAATTTGATCACCCCAAAGAAAAGCAATCCAACCCGCAATGGCAATATAGGGGCCAAAGGCGAATGGCTGATTTTCTTTACGGACTTTCAAGAGAATGATCCCGATAATGGCACCAACAAGCGAGGAGAGCAAGACAATCAGTGGAAGTAAAAACGGTCCCATCCATGCCCCAAGAGCTGCTAGCAACTTAAAATCACCGTAGCCCATGCCTTCTTTACCAGTAATAATTTTAAACAGGTAGTAAACAATCCAAAGACATAAAAAGCCAATAATATAGCCCCAAATTGATGAAGTTGGAGAGGTATAGATTGCGTAGCTATTAATACCTAAACCGAGTGCAGCAAGTGGTAGTGTATAACGGTCAGGGAGTAATTGAGTGTCAAAATCGATAAATGTGAGTGCAATTAGAACATACGTTAATACTAGACCAAATAACATCTGTAAGGTTGGTCCAAATACAGCGACAACAGTGATACCACAAATGGCTGTTAATAACTCAATGAGTGGATAGCGGATGCTAATTGGATTATGACAATCACCGCATTTTCCACGAAGGACGAGCCAACTAATGACAGGAATATTTTGATACCAATGAATCGGTGTCTGACATTTTGGACAAGTCGAATTGGGCTTACTTAGCGTGATTTTATTTTCATCAATGATTGGTTGTTCTGGGTGAAGGAAAAGTTGGCAATCAGTACGCCACTCTTGTTCCATCATTTTAGGTGTACGGTAGATCACTACATTGAGGAAACTACCAATACAAAGACTAAAAAGCCCAACCGCGATATACAGCGCAATTGGGGTGTTGATGAGGTAAGTTATTAATTCTTGCATTAAACCACAGAACCCATTTGGAAGATTGGAAGATACATTGCAATCACAAGGCCACCAACAAGCACACCGAGTACCGCCATAATTAATGGTTCCATCATTGATGTAAGACCATCAACGGCGTTATCTACTTCATTTTCATAATGCGTTGCAACTTTATCGAGCATAGCATCGAGAGCACCAGATTCCTCACCAATTGCGACCATTTGAATGGCCATTGATGGAAATTTATCCGTAACACGCATGGCAAATTGAAGTTGTTGGCCAGTTGCGACATCTTCACGAATTTTCATGACTGCAGTCTCGTATACGACATTGTTAGTTGCACCTGCTGTAGATTCCAGCGCATCAATGAGTGGTACACCTGCAGCAAAAGTAGTCGCTAATGTACGGCTATAACGAGCGATAATCGCCTTATAAACTAAATCACCAAAAATAGGGGCTTTGAGTGCTGCTTTATCTAAGAAGTCACGGAAGGCTTTGCTGCGTTTTTTTGTTTCCATAAAGCCCGCGATGACCGCACCAATACCGATGATCAGAAAGAACCAATATTTCTGCATCCATTCTGACATGTTGACGACCATTTTGGTAAAAGCAGGAAGATCTGCACCAAATGAACTAAAAAGATCTTGGAATACTGGTACAACCTTAACCATCAAAATGATAGTGACAATCACTGCTACAACAATGACTGCAGCAGGATATTTCATGGCTTTCTTAATTTTTTGCTTGAGCAATTCACTTTTTTCTTTATAAATCGCTACACGATCTAACATGGTTTCTAAAGCACCCGATTGTTCACCGGATTCAACCAAAGAGCAAAATAAATTGTCAAAATATTGAGGATATTTTCGCAGCGCACCCGCAAAGGTATTCCCCCCCTCGACCTCACCTTTGATGCCGAGCACAACTTCACGCATTGCTGGATTTTCTAAGCCTTCCGCAACAATTTCAAAACCTTGAACCAGTGGAACACCTGCTTTCATCATGGTCGCAAGTTGGCGAGTGAAGACGGTAATATCTAAAGTTGAGACTTTTTTCTTCATCAAACCTTCAAGAATGTTTTTACGCTTTTCCCGAATGGTTCGAATGGTAATACCTTGCTTACGTAAGGTCACTTTAGCCAAAGCCATGTTGCGAGAAGGCAATTCCCCTTTAATTTTTGCCCCTTTGCGATCTACACCTTCATAACTGAAGGTTGGCATCATCTGCGCTTTTTTTACAGCCATGAATTTATCCTTATTTTTAAATACTAATTCACTTACTCACTGGTTACACGATTGACTTCTTGAAGTGAAGTCACCCCCTGCATAACCTTAATTAAGCCTGAACGGCGTAAATTGTTAAAACCGGCTTTGTTAGAAGCTTCGGAAATTTGCAATGCATTTCCGTCTTCCATAATAATTTTTGAAATTTCAGGTGTGACCTTCATCACTTCATAAATACCGACTCGACCTTTATAGCCTTCGCGGCATTCAGAGCAACCAACGGGTTGATAAATTTTTAAATCTGGATTCGCTAAATCATCTTCAGTAAAGCCAAGTTCTAATAAACTTTGCTTTGGAATATCTACGGGTACTTTACATTGGCTACAAAGGCGTCGTGCAAGACGCTGTGCAATCACCAAATTGACAGATGTTGCAATATTAAATGACGGCACACCCATATTTCTAAGGCGTGTCAGTGTCTCTGGAGCACTATTGGTATGTAGCGTAGACATCACCATATGGCCGGTTTGTGCTGCTTTAATGGCAATTTCGGCAGTTTCTAAGTCACGAATCTCACCGACCATCACAATATCTGGATCCTGACGCAGGAATGACTTTAATGCGGCAGAGAACGTTAGCCCGACTTTATTGTTGACGTTAACTTGGTTAATACCTTCTAAGTTAATTTCGACAGGGTCTTCGGCAGTTGAAATATTGGTATCTTCACGGTTTAAAATATTTAAGCCGGTATAAAGTGAAACGGTTTTACCGGAACCTGTTGGGCCGGTGATCAGCAACATCCCTTGCGGTTTATCCAGTGCCTGCATAAACAATTCTTTTTGATCCGGTTCATAACCCAGTGCATCAATGCCGAGCATGGCGCTGGATGGATCTAAAATACGTAATACGAGTTTTTCACCAAATAGAGTCGGTAGTGAGTTAACACGGAAGTCAATTGCTTTACTTTTTGATAGTTTGAGTTTAATACGACCATCTTGCGGGACACGCTTTTCTGAAATGTCCATTTGCGACATCACTTTTAAACGTGATGCCAAGCGTGTTGCAAGTTGAAGAGGGGGATTGGTGATGGTACGAAGTACCCCGTCGACACGATAACGTACCCGATAGGTTTTTTCATACGGTTCGAAATGCAAATCTGATGCGCCCATACGAATCGCATCAACCAATAGTTTATTAATGTATTTAACAATTGGCGCTTCATCACCTGTTGCTTCTTCTTCATTTGATTCAGATGGATCAGCCATGTCTTGTTCTAAATCAAGATCAAAATCATCATCAAAATCAAAGGTACTTTCTTCAGCAAAATTTTGCTCGATTAACTTTTCGAGTTTGTCATGCTCAACAATAATGGTTTCAGTATTCAGCTTGCTGCCGAAGCGAATAGCATCTACTGCTTCTACATTGGTTGGATTGCTGATTGCAACAAATAGCAGGTTGCCATGTTTGAAAATCGGTAAAATACGATGCTTGGTAATCAGTAGACTTCCGTCATAAATCAAAAAACGTACAATTTATTTGATCTTAAAGTAATCAGCAAAATTATTTAATTCAAGGGATAATCCTTGGATGAAATTCAAAGATATTCAAAAATTATCAGACGTTAAGTTTCGTAGGCTTACCGGTGTTAGTTGGGCTACATTTAACCTCATGTTGGCCGAGCTAAATAAGCAGTTACCTTATCATATTGGTAAAGGACGACCGCATAAATTACCGTTGGAAGATCGTTTGCTCTTATGTATAGAATATTGGAGAGAATATCGAACATTTTTCCATCTTGGTATGAGTTACGGTGTATCTGAAACGAGTGCAATTCGTATCACACGTGTTATTGAAGATACCTTAATCCGTTCTGGAAAATTCAACTTGCCAAAACAACTTCCTAATCGAGATGAAGTGGATTGGGAAGTTGTTGTGATTGATGCCACTGAAATATTAGTTCAACGTCCAAAAAAAACAGAAGAAATGGTATAGCGGTAAAAAAAAGCGACATACCTTTAAATTTCAGCTATCTATGCACTATACAACAGGTGAAATACTGAGTGTATGTGGAAGTCATGGAAGCATGCATGATTTTAAAATATTTAAAAAAAGCATGAGGAAATTAAAATTTAAGCCCTTTTTTATCGTTGATAAGGGGTATTTAGGGATAAAGAAATTGGGTTTTGGATGCCTCATGCCATCTAAAGCAAAGAAAACTGAAAAACTAGATTCTGAATTAAAAAAGTTAAATAAAGAGATTGGTCGTAGACGAATTCAAGTAGAGCATGTATTTGGAAGGATGAAATGTTTTAAGATTTTATCTTGTGTATATAGAAATCGTCGTAAACGATTAAACCTGCGGTTTAATTTACTTGCTGGCATATACAATTTAGATTGGGTGAAAGATAAACAATTAAATTGGTTAAAAAATGATTTATGAAGGAAGTCTAGTTTGTCTTCAAACTCATCACGAATAATCAAAGCGGTGTCATAGGTTGAAATATCAAAAACAGGTTCACCGAACTCCATTGAAATGGTTTCGGCGATTGTGCGGGGAGAAAGCTGATATTCATGAATCAAATGTGGCACGATATCTTGCTTGGCTTTTTTTGCATTTTGCAATGCAGCCTGCATTTTTTCAGCCGATAGATGTCCCTCATCAACTAAGCGACGAACAAACCCCGTAAATCTTGGTGAACCTTGAACTGCAGTCATGCTTTTGTGTGCCTATGCGTCAGTCTGTTTATAATTGGTATAGTAAAATTATACTTTTGTTGCATAAAAATACCATATCTGAAAGTGTTGTCACTAGCTAAGAATTGGTTAAAAGCATGAACCAGTCCTTAAATCAGCCTAATTATTTTACAGAAATGATGAATGGCTTAAGTCACTTAGCGCAAATGTGACGCTAAAAATATGGAAAATTATCTTCAAAAAAATGATTTACGTGTAGAATGTGCCCGATTTCATCTTTGTTATGTGGGATAGATATGTCGGGTTCGACGATTACGCCTTGGGTTGTTGGTAACTGGAAAATGAACCCAATGCAGGCCGATGCCAGCGCGCTTCTTCAAAATTTTAAACAATTATTGAATAATCAAAATATTGCAGAAGAAAATTGTCATATTGGTATTGCACCAGTGGCGATTGCATTGACGGCTGTGCGTGATTCGCTGCAACAGGCAAATCGTACTATTTTGACAGTTGCGCAAGATGTTTCACGGGTTGCAGGCACAGGCGCATATACAGGCGAGATCAGTGCTGAATTGTTAAAAGACAATGCGATTGACTTTGTACTGGTAGGTCATTCTGAGCGCCGTGAAATATTCGCTGAACAACCGCAAATATTGAATGAAAAAGTAAAAAATGCTTTAAATGCAGGGCTAACTGTCATTTACTGCGTGGGTGAAAGTCTTGAGCAGCGTGAAGCTGGGCAGGCAGAGCAAGTGGTCTTGCAACAAATTTGTGATATTGCTGCAGTAGTAAATGCAGAGCAATGGAAAAATATTGTGGTTGCTTATGAGCCTATTTGGGCGATTGGAACGGGGAAGACAGCTTCTCCTGAAGATGCTCAAGCAATGCACGCAAAAATTCGTCAAGGTTTAAGCCAAATCACCGCAGAAGGCCAAAATATGGCAATTTTATACGGTGGTAGTGTTAAGCCTGAAAATGCAGTAGAGTTGGCAGCCTGTCCAGATATCAATGGTGCACTGGTCGGCGGTGCATCACTCAATGCTGAGTCTTTTTATAAAATTGCTCAAGCATTTGCAAATACAAAATAATTAGGAGTTCAGCATGCATACGTTTGTGCTGGTGGTACATATTATCTTAGCTGTATTAATGATCGTGCTGATTTTAGTTCAGCATGGTAAAGGCGCAGATGCAGGTGCATCTTTTGGTGGTGGCGGTGCTGCGACTGTGTTTGGTGCATCAGGTTCGGGTAATTTTATGACCCGTTTGACTGCGATTTTGACGGCACTTTTCTTTGTGACCAGTCTAACGCTTGCGGTGTTTGCAAAAAAACAAACCACCGATGCATATAGCTTAAATGCGATTTCTTCAGCACCAACTGCGCCTGCAAAAGTGGCTGAAACTTCGCCAACTGCACCAAAAAGTTCTGAATAATTTATTTAGACCTTTCTTTTTTGACGTGTTGCGACTAGAATGCGTCACAGCTGCGGTGGTGGTGGAATTGGTAGACACGCTACCTTGAGGTGGTAGTGCTTTCGGGCGTGGGGGTTCAAGTCCCCCCTTCCGCACCAACTTATGAATCCAGAATATAAGTTGGTGTATGCAGCGAACTCTGTTGATGCGGGATGGAGCAGTCTGGTAGCTCGTCGGGCTCATAACCCGAAGGTCGTTGGTTCAAATCCAGCTCCCGCTACCAATCAATTCTATTTTAAAGACGCAAACTTTTTAATGGGCAGCTTTTAAAGCTGAGAGAACTATTTGTTTTTGTTGTTGCGGGGTGGAGCAGTCTGGTAGCTCGTCGGGCTCATAACCCGAAGGTCGTTGGTTCAAATCCAGCCCCCGCTACCAATCTTATATAGTCACAATCTATATAAGCAGTTTTTAACTGAAGATTATTGTGATGTTGTTGCGGGATGGAGCAGTCTGGTAGCTCGTCGGGCTCATAACCCGAAGGTCGTTGGTTCAAATCCAGCTCCCGCTACCATTCTTATATAGTCACAATCTATATAAGCAGTTTTTAAACTGAAAATTATTGTGATATTGATGCGGGATGGAGCAGTCTGGTAGCTCGTCGGGCTCATAACCCGAAGGTCGTTGGTTCAAATCCAGCTCCCGCTACCAATCCTCTGAGATGCAACTCAGTGGAGCAATCATTTAGCTTGTTTTAGATTGAAAATGGCGAATGAATTGTATATAATTTTTGCATGTTGATGCGGGATGGAGCAGTCTGGTAGCTCGTCGGGCTCATAACCCGAAGGTCGTTGGTTCAAATCCAGCTCCCGCTACCAAGTTTCTAAAAAGAGGCTCACAACTAGGTGGGCCTTTTTGCACAGTGGGCTTTGGTTTTCTGTGTAATAATGGGGCGATTACGCCCTTTTTTATTGGCTATCGTGTAGTGTCGACAGTATTTTGGTCAAACCGTCATGTTTCACTACTACTATAGTTTTCATCGGTCAGTAGTGGTCATCTCGACCATCGAATCGCGCAAATTTGACGAGAGTAAATGAAGCTATCAAATAAAACTCAAGCACTTCAGGACTTAATTGCCCCAGCTGTGCAAGCATGTAATGTGGATCTTTGGGGGATTGATTTTCAGCCTCAAGGTAAACGTTCTCTATTACGTATTTACATCGACCGCGAAGATGCTGAAACCACTGAGCCTGTCTTAAATGAAGACGGTGAAGTGGAGCAGGGTCGTGGTATTGGTGTGCAAGACTGTGTACGTGTAACTCAGCAAGTGGGTGCAATGCTTGATGTGCATGACCCAATTTCGGGTGAATATGCACTTGAAGTGTCTTCACCTGGCTGGGATCGTCAATTTTTCAAATTGGAACAAATGACAGCGTATATTGGTCAACAAGTTGCGCTTCGTCTGATTAGTGCAGTGGAAAATCGTCGTAAATTCCAAGCAAAACTTGTATCTGTCGATCTTGAAAATGAAATGATTCAAGTGGAAGTAGAAAAAGAGCAAGTATTGGAAATCGACAGTCACAACATCGATAAAGCAAATTTGATCTACCAAGATTAATTCAATAAAAAAGAATCTGAACGAATAGGTGACTTATGGCTCGTGAAATTCTTACCGTAGTAGAAACGGTTAGTAACGAAAAAGGTGTAAGTCGTGATGCAATTTTTGAAGCACTTGAACAAGCTTTAGTTGCAGCGACTAAGAAGAAATTCTACGAGGGTACTCACTCGGAAGAAGCTCGTCTACGTGTAGAAATCGATCGTAAAACTGGTGATTACAGTACTTTCCGTCAATGGGAAGTGGTTGCCGATGAAGATCACGAAATGCCAGCATGCCAAGATGCGATCTCTGATGTAGATCCTGCAAAATGGGCAATTGGTGATATTCGTGAACTTGAAGTTGAGTCAATTGACTTCGGTCGTATTGCTGCACAAATTGCAAAACAAGTAATCGTTCAAAAAATTCGTGAAGCAGAACGTGCGTTAATTGCTGATGCTTACGAATCTAAAGTGGGCGAATTAATTTACGGTGAAGTGAAAAAGCAAACTAAAGACGGTTTCATTATCGACTTAGGTGACAATGCTGAAGCTTATCTTGCGCGTGAAGAAATGATCGCAAAAGAAATTTTACGCCCTAAACAACGTGTAAATGCGATTTTGTTTAACGTAAACCGTGAAGGCCGTGGCGCTCAGCTATTACTTTCTCGTTCTAAACCAGAAATGCTAATTGCATTGATGAAGAAAGAAATTCCTGAAATTGCTGAAGAAATCATTGAGATTAAGGCTGCTGCACGCCAACCTGGCGTTCGTGCTAAAATCGCTGTGAAAACAAACGATCACCGTATTGATCCTGTAGGTGCATGTATTGGTATGCGTGGTACACGTATCCAAGCTGTTCAATCAGAGTTAAATGGTGAGCGTATTGATGTTGTTGTATGGTCTGATGATCCAGCTCAATATATCGCAAGTGCTTTAGAGCCAGCAGATGTATCAGGCATTGTGATCGATGAAGAAGAGCGTACAGCTGATATTATCTTCGCAACGAGTGATCAGCTTGCTCGTGCGATTGGCTCACAAGGTCAAAACGTACGTTTAGCGTCTGAGTTGACTGGTTATAAGCTCAATATGATGCTTGAAGATGAGTATCACGCACGTCAACAAAACGAAGCACAACAATATTTAGATATGTTTGTGTCTCGTCTTGATATTGCGGAAGACTTGGCGATTGCATTGGTTGAAATGGGCTTCACATCACTTGAAGAAATTGCTTATGTTCCTGCGGAAACATTCGACGAAATCGAGTTAGATGCTGAAACTGTTGAAATGCTTCAAGGTCGTGCGAAAGAAATTGCATTGGCTGATGCACTACAACAACAGGAAAACATCCAAGAGCCAAGCGCTGAGCTTGCTGCGATGGAAGGTGTGACAAAAGAAATCGCATATGCGCTAGCCGCTCGTGGTGTGATAACTGTAGATGATCTTGCAGATCAGGCAACTGACGATATCTCTGATATTGAAGGTTTGGGTGCTGAGAAAGCAGGTCAACTCATTATGAAAGCGCGCGAATCATGGTTTAACTAGGAGGTAATATATGACGGACAAGTCGATAAATGAGTTAGCTCTTAGCGTGGGTCGTCCAGTTGAGAAGCTACTGGAACAGGTTCGTGATGCAGGTTTACCGCAAAGTAAACCTGACGATATTATCTCCACTGAACAACAAAATGCCCTCGTTAACCATTTGAAAAAAGTTCATGGTCAGGATGCGGGCAATGCAGGACAAATCACGTTGAAACGTAAAACTACCAGTACTGCTAAAGTTGCGAGTACATCGGGTAAGGCAAAAACGATTAATGTAGAAGTGCGTAAAAAGCATACATTCGTTAAGCCAGATCCTGAACAGATCAAAGCTGAAGCATTAGCGAAAGCACAAGCTGAACAAACTGCCCGTGCACAAGTTGAGCAAAAACCTGCTGCGAAAGCTGAAGAAGTGAAACAACCTGTATCTAAAGCTAAACAAGCTTTAGAAGCAATGCGTGCTGCTGCGAAGCAAGAACACGCGAAACAGGAAACGCCTAAAGCTGCAGTTGTTGTTAAACGTAAGTCAAACAACAAACCAATTACCAAGCCTGTTGAAACTTTAGAGCAGAAAAAAGCACGTGAAGCGCAAGCTGCTCAGTTAAAAGCTGTAGAAGAAGCTGCACGTCGTAAATCTGCTGAAGAAGCACAGCAACGTACGCTTGAGCAAATGCGTCAAATGGCATCTAAGTATTCTTCTGAAGATTCAACTGCAACCATTCGTGTTGTAGATGATTCTCCGCTTGCTGCAGGCCTTGTAGGTCAGGCATATGAAGATTCATTTGCGAAAGAAGACCGTGAAATTAAACGTGGTACAAACACTAACAATTCACGCTCACCGAAAAAAGGCAGTCGTCGTGGTGAAGAGCAATCTTTCCGTGATAACTCACATAAACGTGGTTTGAAAACAAGTCAAGCGAACAAGCATGGCTTTGAAAAACCAGTTAAAAAACAAGTTTATGATGTTGAAATTGGTGAAACAATTGTTGTTGCTGACTTAGCTGCGAAAATGGCGGTTAAAGTTCGTGAAGTTATCAAATCACTGATGAAAATGGGTGAATTGGTTACTCAGAACCAAGCGATTGACCAAGAAATTGCTGCATTAATCGTAGAAGAAATGGGTCATAACCCAGTTCTTGTATCTGATACACAAGCAGAAGATAACTTACTTGAAGCTGCTGAAGAAGCGCGTGGTGCTCAATCTACACGTGCGCCAGTGGTTACAATCATGGGTCACGTTGACCATGGTAAGACATCGCTTCTTGACCGTATTCGTCGTGCTAAAGTGGCACAAGGCGAAGCAGGTGGTATTACACAGCATATCGGTGCTTACCACGTTACAACGGACAAAGGTATCATTACTTTCCTAGATACTCCGGGACACGCAGCATTTACTGCAATGCGTTCACGTGGTGCGAAAGCAACTGATATCGTTGTTCTAGTTGTTGCAGCGGATGATGGTGTAATGCCACAGACTGCTGAAGCAATTGATCATGCGCGTGCAGCGGGTACACCTATCATTGTTGCTATCAACAAGATGGATAAAGAATCTGCTGATCCAGATCGCGTATTGAACGAATTGACTGCTAAGCAAATCGTACCTGAAGAATGGGGTGGTGACGTTCCTGTAGCGAAAGTTTCTGCTCACTCTGGTCAAGGTATTGATGAACTTCTTGATTTGATTTCAATCCAAGCTGAAATGCTTGAGTTGAAAGCATCTGAAGAAGGTGCAGCACAAGGTGTTGTTATTGAAGCACGTGTTGATAACAGTCGTGGTGCGGTTACATCAATCCTTGTACAAAACGGTACATTGAAAGTGGGTGATTTAGTCCTTGCTGGTGCATCTTATGGTCGCGTTCGTGCGATGACAGATGAAAACGGTCAACGTATTAAATCTGCAGGTCCTTCGATTCCAGTAGAAATCTTAGGTCTTCCAGAAGCACCTATGGCTGGTGACGAAGTTCTTGTTGTAAGCGACGAGAAAAAAGCACGTGAAGTTGCCGATGCGCGTATGGATCGTGAACGTCAAAAACGTCTTGAGCGTCAATCTGCAATGCGTCTTGAAAATATCATGGCGTCTATGGGCAAGAAAGATGTGCCTATTGTGAACGTGGTTCTGAAGACTGACGTACGCGGTACATTAGAAGCACTACACGTGGCACTTGCTGAACTTGCGACTGACGAAGTTAAAGTACGTATTATTGGTTCAGGCGTAGGTGCAATCACTGAGTCTGATGTAACACTTGCTGAATCTTCTGAAGCAGTTCTGCTTGGTTTTAACGTTCGTGCGGACAACGCTGCGCGTCAAAAAGCAGATGCAGATAGCATTGACATTCGTTACTACTCAATCATCTATCAATTGATTGATGACGTGAAAGCCGCGATGAGTGGTAAATTAGCACCAGAACATCGTGAAACGATTCTGGGTGTTGCTGAAGTACGTGAAGTGTTCCACTCAAGTAAATTCGGCGCTGCTGCTGGTTGTATGGTACTTGAAGGTACATTACACCGTAATAAACCGATTCGCGTATTACGTGATGACGTGGTTGTATTCCAAGGTGAGCTTGAATCTCTTCGTCGCTATAAAGAAGTGGTTGAAGAAGTTCGTGCCGGTATGGAATGTGGTCTTGCGGTGAAAGGTTATAAAGACATCAAAGCACAAGATAAGATCGAAGTGTACGATGTTCAATTAATTAAACGGAGTCTTTAATGGCGGGTAGTCAACGTCTGAAGCGTATGGCGGATACAGTACAACGTGAGTTGTCAGAACTGATCCGTCAGGAGCTGAAAGATCCACGCTTAGGTGGTCTTGTGACCATCTCTGCTGTGAAGGTGAGCCCAGACTTAGGATATGCCGAAGTTTATGTAACCGTGATGGGTCGTGAATTAGGTGATGAACAAAGTGAAACGGCAAACAAAGAAACTTTAGATGTTTTGAATAAAGCATCTGGTTTCTTACGCCATGAACTTGGTCATCGCATTAAGACACGTATTACGCCGCGTTTGCGTTTCCATTACGACAAAACAAATGCTTATGGCAACTACATGTTTGGTCTAATTGCTGAAGCTGTGAAGGATCTACCTCCAGCTGAAGACGCAAAAAAAGATGATGAATAATTCAGATTTCTGAATGTTAAAAAAGCCACCTTCGGGTGGCTTTTTTGTTGCTGTATTCGTTTTAAAATGTATAAGCTAGGACATTGATGTTGAAGATCATCATTTAAAATAGGTGACTGAATTATTCAATTTATCAAGAAACTTAGAGCGCATGTAAAAGAATAAGCTGTTCAAATCTTCATCACGAAGATTAATGAATTTATTTATCAAAAAAAATATGATCTGGTCTTATGCTAGATCATCAGGTTTTGAGTTGGCTTTTTGATGGAAAGCGCGTCGTCGTGTACGTTGCCATGGTAAAGGACGATTTAAGGCTTCAGGTGCATCACCACTTAAAGAACGTAAACGTAAATGCAACGCTGCTTGTGCTATAAGATTTGCAGATACTGGTGCAGTGATAAATGCAAAAAGAGTAATCAACAGTTCAGCAAAGCCGAAACGTCCTTGAAACGCAGCATAAATAATTGCAGCAATTAAGAAGCTACCTAGTCCAAGCGTACTCGACTTAGTGGGTGCATGTAGACGCATGAATAAGTCGGGCAAACGAACCATACCAATACCGCCGACTAACATAAAGAACGCACCAATAATCAAAAAGATAGATACGATAATTTCCATAATCAATTGCATATTCGCGTGCTCCTAGTCGATGACATGGCCAGTGGTAAAGTAACGAGCCAACGCAGCAGTTGAAACGAAACCAAGCATAGCTACAAGTAATGCACCTTCAAACATAGATGTGCTGGCCCAGTAAATACCGAGGATGACAATTAAACAGGTTGCATTTAAAAAGAGAGTATCCAATGCCAAAAGACGGTCGACGATAGAGGGACCCATCACCAGTCGAATTAAGCACAGCAACATAGAGATCGTTATTGCAACCATACAGATGCCGAGAGCATAAGGTAAAAAGGTCATGCGGATTCTCCGGTGTCGACACCAAAAATTTGGATCAAAGGTTGCTCATAACGGGCTTTAATGGTTTGAATTTCAGCATCAGGATCATCGGTACTCAAAGCGTGGACAAGGATGTCACCACGGTCTTGGTCAATCCCCGCAGAAACAGTGCCAGGTGTAGTGGTAATAATCATCGCTAGTAAAGAGTTGACTTCTTCGTGTTGGGTATCTAAAGGAACGCGAAACCATTTTGGATGAAGTTTATTTGTCGGCCCAAGCACCAATTTCGCTACATGAATATTGCTGACAATAATATCCCACAACACCACAAAAAATAATTTGCTGGCAGCCAACCAATTAATATTTGGTGTGTGATCAATGAAAGGGCGCACTAAACGTGGAATAACCACAGCTAAGAGTAAAGCCATACATATTGTAGCGGCATCTAAGCTATGCGCTAACATGACCCAGCTCGCACCAACCATCACTGAAACCAAGGGATGGGGGAACCATCGATTCAGCACAGAAATTTTAGCCATATTAAGGTGCCTCCATTGGTTTTAGTTGAGTATCGTCAGGTTGTTGTTCTTCCGCATCTTGTTCCAAAATCTGACGTTGTTTGTACTCAGAAAGATGTTCACCTTTTAATGTTTCTGGTGAGATTAACACAGGGATTAAGTGCGCATTTGGATCCGCTGATTCACCGCCATACTTGGTTTCAGGTAAATTTTCAGGATCATAAGGTTGAACACTAATGACTTCGCCTTGTTCATCTTTTTTCAATAACAAATCTTCATACAATGCATTGTTTTGAATTTGCTGTGCGGTCTTTTGGGTGTAGTCATAAATCGGTGTAGCAAAGACCATATAGGCAATCAGACCAGCTAAGAGTAAATAAATGGTCTTATCATTACGTAACGGTGCTCGATTTGGTAAAGCTTGGTAGCGTTGATATTCCTCAGTATTTTCATCTTCTTCGGGGCGGGTTGCGCGCCAAAATAAAACGAAACCAACACGTGTGAAAGCCATAATGCTTAATAGGCTTACCAATAAAATACACAGAATAATGATGATTTGGTACGGTGAATTTGCTGTTGCTTGCAAGATAAATACTTTGCCTAGGAAGCCACTAAATGGCGGTAGGCCCGCCATCATCAGAGCAATAATGAAATAGCACATTGCAACAGCATTATGTTGTTTCATTCGTGGTGCAATTTTAAAGTGATCTTTAAATTCACCGCGTTGCGAGGTAATCCAGCCGGATAAAATATAAAATGCCGCAGCAATCACGGTACTGTGAATTAAATAATATAGACCGGCAGCCCATGCATCCGTATTGAATAGTGATACCGCCACTAAAATAGTACCGACTGAAGACAAAATCATAAAGCCGACAAAGCGACGTAAACGATCTGTACCGATGGCGCCATAAGCACCATACAGTGATGTAATTAAACCAATTGGTAATAACCATCGCTGTAAAATTTCACGACTTAAAGCATCATCGAACACAGTACCGTTAACACGAATAATGGCGTAAATGCCGACTTTGGTCATGATGGTAAACAGTGCGGCTACAGGGGTTGTAGCAACAGCATAAGTTTTTGGTAACCACAGACCGACAGGAAGCATGGCTGCTTTAATACCGAATACGATAAATAGCAGCAGTGCGCCTGCTACGGCCAATCGATGTTGATCTGATTCAAGCAGCGGCATTAATCGTGCAACATCGGCCATATTCAAACTGCCAACACTGCCATAAATCATGCCGAGGCCAATCAAGAACAGGGCAGAAGCAAATAAGTTAATGGTGACGTAATGAATGCCTAACTGAAAGCGTGCTTTGCCTTGTCCATGCAGCAAAAGGACATAGGAAGCCATCAGTAAAATTTCAAAAAATACAAACAGGTTAAATAAATCGCCTGTTAAGAATGCACCGCAGAGACCCATCAAAAGAAAATGGCACATGGCATGGAAATAACGTCCACGTTCATCCCATTCTTTGCTGGCAAACCACATCACTGGTACAGCCAGTGTGTAGGTTAGTACCAACATAAATGCCGATAATCGATCTAGTACCAGTACAATGCCAAATGGTGCAGCCCATTCACTCAGGTTATAAACCAAAACTTGATCCGACTCAGCAATAACGAGATAACTAATAGCCGTGATCAGACCGAGTAATCCAGAAACATAGCTAATACCACGACGCCAAGGTTGACGCCAATCATGTGCCAAAGAGCCGGAACCTGGATTGCCTAACAACACCAAAATAAATGCAGTGAAGGCAGGAATTAGAATACTAAAAATGGGGCTATGTGTAGTCCAAAATTGGATGAGATTAGTCATTAAGGCTCATCCTCCCGTGGGTCGATCTGCGGTATTTCTTCTTTTGAATCAACGTGGTCTGTTCCAGTTTCATAACGACTGCGTAACGCAAGCTGTACAATAAAGGCGGTAGTGGCAAAACCAATTACGATTGCGGTTAATACCAATGCTTGTGGTAAAGGGTCGGTTGCTTTGGTTGTTTCGGTCAAAACGGCTGGCGCATTCACGGTGATTCGTCCCATCACAAATAAGAACAAATTTACAGCATAGCCAATCATGGCAAGTCCGAGCACCACGGGAAATGTACGCGCACGAAGAATAAGATATACGCCTGTTGCAGTTAAAAGCCCAATGGCAGAGGCAAGTAAAAATTCTAAACTAATCATTTTATTCCCCTCTTGGTACTGGACCAGACATGCTCGAGTGACGCGAGTCGCCTAATACTGAGATCATTAACATGGTCGCACCGACCACTGTAATGTAAACACCTGTATCGAATAGTGCGGCAGATGCTAAATGCATTTCACCCAAAATAGGCGGTGAGACATAGATATGTGCACTGGTCAGGAATGGACGTCCCCATAGCCATGCGGCGATCCCTGTTAGTCCCGCAACTGTTAGGCCAATGCCAATCCAAACTTCATATAAGCGACCAGACTTGGCACCAATCAGCTGCTCTGCACGGTCTTGACCGAGCGCGATATATTGAATGACCAATGCCAATGAGGTGATTAAGCCAGCAATAAAACCCCCGCCGGGTAAGTTATGGCCGCGTAGGAAAATATATAAACTTACCACCAAAGCCAGAGGTAAAATCCATGATGAGGTGATACGAAACATCAGTGGCGAAGGATTAAATCGGAAAGTTAAACCTTGAGTAATCGTTGTGCCATGGGCACGCATACCATCCATCATGCACAATGTTCCAATTGCAGCGATGCCAAGTACGGTAATTTCTCCGAAGGTATCGAAGCCACGGAAATCGACCAAAATAACGTTAACTACGTTGGTACCACCACCCAGTGGAATCGATTGTTGCATGAAGAACCACGAAATTGAATTGTGGTCACGGGTCATAATTAACCATGAAATCCATGCAATCCCTAAACCAGCAATGATTGCAATGATGGCATCTCGCCAACGACGAGAGACACTCGACTCATACGGGGTGAGTTGTGGTAATAAAGACAAACTCATCAACAACAACACAGTGGTGACCACATCAACGGTAATTTGTGTCAAAGCCAAATCAGGCGCAGAGAAACAAATAAAGACCATGGTCACGACAAGGCCAACCGCACCACTAATCAGTACGGCTTTAATGCGTTCATGGTGGAACCACAACATCATCCAGCATGCAGAGAAGAGTAATAACCAGAGTACGATTGCTATAGCAGAGGCATGGGTTTGTTCACGTGTTCCTGTGCCGATGCCTTGCATCCAAAATGGCACGGTAACTAATGCGACAGTAAAAATCACGATCCACAATAAATAGCTTTGTAATTTGCCATTTTCCGTAAAACGACGGAATTTACGTGAGGTCAGCAATAAGTGCTTAAGGAACAGTTCGAATAAGACTTTGCCTTGGAGCTTTCCAAGCGAAGGGTCTAAATCAATTTTGCGTAATTTGCCATTTTTTGCGAGTGAGAAATAGAAAATCAATCCACCAATAAGGGCAATTGCGCTCATCAATAAAGGAGTATTAAAGCCATGCCAAATCGCTAAATGTGTACCTTCAAAGGCAGCATTTTGAATGCTCGCACGGGTACTGCTATTGACAATATTTTCAAGTAATAGGGCAGGGGCTAAACCAACTAAAATGCAGAGTATTGCGAGCAGCGTTGCAGGTGCACGCATGCCAAAAGGTGGCTCATGTGCATCTTTATTTGGAACTTCTTTACCCAAAGGGCCATCGAAGAATACGCCATGGACAAGGCGCACTGAATATGCCACAGCAAAAATACCGGCAAATGTCGCAACGATGGCAGAAATGACCATTACTGGGCCAGAAAGATTAGCCAAAAGTTCCGTAAAGAACATTTCTTTAGAAAGAAAGCCGTTGGTGAGCGGGACACCTGCCATTGATGCAGCGGTAATCATGGTTAAGGTTGCTGTAAACGGGAGCAGTTGCCATAAGCCTGAAAGCTTACGTAAATCGCGTGTGCCTGACTCATGGTCAATGATCCCTGCAATCATAAACAAGGCAGCTTTAAACGTTGCATGGTTAATGATGTGGAATATCGCGGCAGCAACGGCTAGCGGTGATCCAATACCGAGCAAGCAAACAATTAAACCTAAATGACTAATCGTTGAATAAGCGAGTAAGCCTTTTAAATCTTCTTTAAAAATAGCAAAGAAGGCTGCCATACACAGCGTAAATAAACCAATAAAGGTGACGATGTTGTGGTAAAGCGCTGCACCTGCAAAAATAGGGAGCAATCGCGCTAATAAAAAGATACCGGCTTTGACCATCGTTGCAGAGTGTAAATAGGCAGATACTGGCGTTGGTGCAGCCATGGCATTCGGTAGCCAAAAATGGAATGGGAACTGCGCACTTTTGGTGAATGCACCCATTAAAATCAGCAATAAGGTCGGTACAAATAAAGCATGTTGTTGGATTTCAGCGCCCATCGTTAAGATTTGGTCGATTTGATAAGTGCCTGTGATTTGTGCCAAAAGCACAAAGCCACCCAACATACATAAGCCGCCCATGCCTGTGATAGTTAATGCCATGCGCGAGCCGCGCTGTGCGGCTTCGTAGTTGCTCCAATACCCCACCAATAGGAAGGATGAAATACTGGTCAGTTCCCAGAAAATAAGTAATAAAATTAAATTATTAGACAATGAAATGCCGAGCATGGCTGCCATAAACAGCATGAGCAAAACATAAAGTTTACTGAGTGAATTTTTGGGGCTTAAATAATAGTAGGCATAAATAAAAATAAGCGTGCCGATGCCAGTAATCAACAGTGAAAATAGTAAACCTAAAGCATCGAGTCGAAAGCTAAAATCAATCCCAGCTTGGCTTAACCATGGCCAAGTTTGAATGATCGTTTGCCCATTAAATACGTCTTTGGCTTGGGTCAGAAGTAAAATAAGACTGCTGAGGCTAACGCCAATCGCCCCGAAAGCGACTACCCCGCGAGAGAATTGCTTCAACCACGAGACAAGTGTTGTGCCCAGTATTAACGGTAACAATATAATAATCGGTAGCACACTCGTATCCATTGTCATGATTAGGTTGTGAAACCTAGGTGAATCTCATCTTTCAAGGATTACAGGACAGCAAGGAGCAGTCCAAAAATTCAATCTTGAAAGCCATGTGTGTCAAAAAAATTAAAAGCAAGCTGTGTTGCGCAGCTTGTGAAACGATAGCAAATTCCGATGTTACTATGAAATTTGCAAATAAAACCGATCATATTACATGCGTAAAACAACATCAATCTTTTTATGATGCACATGACGATTATACGCCTACGAAAAATGTCTGGGGCTTAGCCTTGGACATATTGTTTATTTAGGCGGCAATTAGTTTAACTGTTTTGTTGGGGTTGAAATAATGTCATTGTGTTATTGATCAGAGCGTTTGGGGAGTGGTTTGGTCCCCAGCTTGCGTTAATAATCGAATGAGTTCTTGTTGCTGAGATTCAGATAATTGAGTTTGAATTTGTTGCAGTATATTTTGCAGATTTTCAGTTGAATGTTGCGGTTCTTTTAATTCGACACTCGCAGCTTTGTCATCATTTTCTTTGGCTTCAATGTGATCCACTTGGTCGAGCTTTAATTGTTGATAAATTAGCTCATAGGTTTCCTGCATTTTCTCAGGTTTAATGCGATTGAGTTTTTTATTGACCAAATGCAGACATTGAAAGCGAGAAGCTTGTTCCAATAATTCAGGTCGATTACCAGTGGCAATGATTTGTAAGCGTGGGAAAGCCTCATTCAATCGTGTCAGAATACTTTGCGCCATATTTTGGTCGAGCTGATGATCAATCGCATCAATCAATAAAATACCGTCACCTTCTTGGCAAGGATATAGACTGTGTGGATTGAGCAAACACATACGGCGGACGATATCACCAACTAATGCGACTAGGTTACGAATGCTATTTGAAAGTTGTTGGAACAACATTTCTTTACCTTGATAAGTCACCATCATCTGCAATTTGGGATGATATTGCAGATAAATATTACTGATTTCGGGCAATACCATTTGCAGGGCTTGTTTCAGTGAACGTAAAGCAGGGGCGTGCAATTCAGCTTGCGCTTGCTTGAGCTTTTGGCTAAAGAAACCAGTGGTTTCATTGCTTTGTTCTTGTACGGCACTTTTATGATTGAGAAGGTCTTGAATGAGTTGTGCACTTTGTGCATTTTCAATATCAGAAATTTCACGAAACCACTCGAAAAAACGAATAAATGTGGTAAACGGAATCGCAGATATCTCATAAGCATGTGCAGCTTGAAAAATGGCTGGGTTATTTTTATTGAGAATATTGATGTCATTTACAAATCGCTCAGCAGGATAGTAGGCAATTAATGGTAGTCCAAGCAATGGGTCTGCCTTTAATGCCTTTTGATATAAACTCACCATACTTTCGAGTTGCTGTGTTTCGACTTTACTGATGCCAACCGCTTGGCTATTTAAGGTTTTATACAATTGCCATGAACAGGCTTGTGGGTCGATTTCTTGTTGGTCACTTGAGGGTTGAAAAGAGCCAATTTCTTCGGGAAAGTGAACCTGAATATCGAGTTTAGATTGTAAGCGCGCCAACATTATATCTTGATCGAGCATGACTACGCCTGCGGTACGTAAGTCTTTATAGCGCGCAGCAAACCATGTGAGCGCTTGATAGCTAAAACGTAATAGAGAGGTTTTCCCTGAGCCTTGATCACCCAAAATTAAAGTAATCGGGAGATCGTGATAATTAAAATTAAGTTTGATGTCAGTAAAATGTAGGGTGTGCTTAAGTTGGATTGAATCTATTTTCATAATGCACCTTTTACTGACTTATTGTCTATTCACCTTTTTATACATCATATCAGCTGACGGCTTGAGCTAAGGACTTGGGCATTTGTCGTTTTAAATGCTGCACCAAATCATAAATATGATGGATATTTAAGCTTACTTTAGCACGTGTGCAGGCAACGTAAAGTAATCGTAACTCTTCGTCACTAATTTTATAGTCTTTTTCATTTAGCTTAAATTGGTAGTCATCTTCAATATGCACACGATCCCATTCCAAACCTTTGGCTTTATGTGCAGTCGAAATGATGTAATCAGCTTGATCAATTGGGGTAATTTTCGCTAATGCTTTTTTGAGCGGATCTGTACCGTGATCGTCGACCAATTTCACCAAGGGCTTAATGTCACTACCATCATTGGTTTCGCAGTATTCATGTACATCATGCCATGAGTTAAACCATGCCAATTCAGGTACATCGACCACACGCTTGCCTTGTTTTAGCATCGCGGCTGCATCAACAAAACGATTTAATCGTGCATGATCGGCTTGTAGACTTACTTTCTCGCCTTTGACTAATCCTGCTAAGAGTAATTCCATGGCACGTGCATTGGTGCGACATAAAATAGCATCCCGCATTTTGGTGTGGGGCTTGTTGACCACTTTGGAATTGACATGTGGATTGCCAAGTAAGGGCACTGTCTCATTGAGTGCGCCTAGCAAGGCATTGGCGTTAAAAGCAATTTCTTCACCAAAACGAAATGATGTCGTTAAACGAGACTCGGGTAAGGGTAATTGCTGCATCGCGTTGACAGCGCCACGCCATGCATAAATTTGTTGGTGTGCGTCACCGACATAAATAACTTGGGTATTACGTTGTTTAAGTAAAATTCCCAGCATTAATGGATCAGCGTCTTGTGCTTCATCAAACAAGACATAATCGGCGGGAATATTCGGTTCAGACAAAGCCCATAATTTTAGGTAAATATCATGACCAATCCCTGCAGCATGATTTGGATCAATGGATTCGAGCCAACGTCGTTCTACAGCTGGATATAAATGTTTTTGTAATTCAGTAATATCATCTGGATGTAACCAACTCGGCGCTTGTAAATGGCGTGGAGCTGGGTACTGTGAACTGGTGGAGCAGAAATAACTCACAGCATTAGCCACCAAACTAGCAAGGCGTGACGGCATCAACACATATTTTTCATAGCGTCCACCCATCATGCGACGTAAGGTAATTGGGCTAAGACGATATTCTTTGGCAATAAAACTTGGGCTTAAACGGGGTAAGCGTAGTTTATCCGTCACTCCACGTGGAACACTGCGATAGGCCAAAGAGTGGAATGTACGACAGTCAACATGGTTGTGAAAACGGTTTTGTGCCTCAGTCGCAATGGCTTTATTGAATGCCAAGTACATACCACGCCGCTGCGGCATGGCATCACTGATCATTTGCAGTGTGGTGGTTTTACCTGTGCCAGCATAGGCAATCACTTTAAAAGATTTGCCCAAGCGTGCGTTATCTATGGCAGTTGCTTGCTCATAGGTGGCGGCCGGTTTCTTAATATCTGACACAGGCAAGACTTAGTGACTACGGTTGGCTTTTTCAACCAAACCTGATAAGCCTTGACGGCGTGCCAATTCATTTAACACCAATTGAGGGTCGAGGTCGAAGTAACCTAACATCACAATGGTATGGAACCATAAATCAGCCACTTCATAGATCAAATCATTTTTATGATCTTCGTTGGCTTCATTTTTAAAGTCTTTGGCAGAAATAATGGTTTCAACACTTTCTTCGCCGACTTTTTCTAAAATCTTGTTTAGGCCTTTATGGTACAACTTCGCCACATAAGATGAATCTGGATCCGCTTTTTTACGCTCCGCCATCATCTGACCTAGGTATGACAGAACATCTACTTGCTCTGAAGTCGCATTTGAGGCATTCATAGCAAGCGTATGTGGATTTGTTGATTTCTCACCATAAATTTGGCTTGGGTCTTTAATTTGTGCATCCACAATTTCCCAGCCATTTGGTGTCAATTTGCGATAGAAGCAAGATTCACGACCGGTGTGGCAGGCGATACCACCATGCTGCTCAATTTGTAGAATGATCACATCCGCATCACAGTCTAAGCGGATTTCATGTACAGTTTGAAAATGACCAGACTCTTCGCCTTTGTGCCATAACTTATTGCGTGAACGTGAGAAATACACTGCTTGGTTTTTCTCAGCAGTCAGCGCTAAAGCTTCACGGTTCATCCATGCCACCATCAACACACGACCTGTTTGATGATGCTGTGCAATAGCAGGCACTAAGCCTTGTTCGTTAAATTTTACTTCATCGAGCCATTGCACGTTGTTCATGAGAATTTCACCAAATAATATTCAAAAATTAAAAAGCTACAATGTCAGTAGCAACCCCATAGTGTAAGCCATCGTGTCTTTGATGGGGAGTTAAATCTTAATCAAATTTTAAATCGACAAGTAGCTCGTTGGTCTGAATGATGGGTCTACGCGCAATATCAGCATAATTCATTTGTCCAAATGCGCCTGTTTTTAGTCCTGAAATGGTGATGGCTATTTCTTTACGGAAAAAAGGCAGTTGATACATGGTGCGAAAAGAAAGGTCACGTACGGGGCCCGTCCAAGTATGATTCGACTGATAAAATGGTGTTAGTAAGCGACTAAAAAATTGATAAAAACGAACCGATGACAGGCGCAGTTCATGATAATGCTGCCAAAGCGCTTCGTGGTTAAATAGCTGATTATTCTGACTTGTTTTTAGTACGGCCTGGCTGATCGCCCATGCATCTAGTAAAGCCATATTGGCGCCTTGTCCAAGTTGAGGGCTCATGGCATGTGCTGCGTCACCCATTAGACCAATTCGACCCTCGCCAAGTTTACTTAAAACCACATCACGATAGTTGGCCGATAGCCAAGCTTGCTTATGATCTGCATGTGGAATGCGATGCTCTAACCATTCGGCTACTTTAGGCCAATGTTTTGAAACATCATGTAGCCATTGTTGTTGCTGCTTCGGTGTTTTTAGAAAGCTTTCAAGTTGATTACTTGGCAAACTCCAAAAAATACTCGAGAGTCGCTGTTCCGGCTGACTCGGAACAGCTCCTGTGGGCATCACACCCATCATGATGTTCGAGCGATGATAGAACTGATGTAGAATTTGAGGGTTAAGTACTTCACATTCCGGCACAATAATCCACTTGGCACCCCATGGATAAGGCTTATTTAACTTAACCCATGTCTGTGGCCGAAGTTGGCTACGTGCGCCATTGGCGATCAGTACCAAATCACAACGGTGGGTGAATGAATAGCCCTGAGTTGTTCCAATTAAACTGACGCTATCATCTCGTTGCTCTAACTCAGCAATCTCGTGCTGCATATGCCATTCGATATGATTAGTATATTCACGGGCTTTGGACTCGAGTACATGACATAAAGTGGCACGGTGAATCCCTAAACCATAGAAACGTGGATCTGCTTGTTTATAATGGCTATTAATCAGCAAATCACCGCCAGAAATTTGGCCTTCTAAACCGCTGACCATCGTACCCAGTGTAAGAGCATGTTCTAACACACCCAGATGTTCAAAAACGGCGAGTCCAGCGGGTTGTAACAGTAATCCTGCACCAACAGGCTCAAGTTCACTGACTTTTTCATACAGATGGATGTGATGACCTTGTGCTGCTAGGAGTGATGCAGCAGCTAAACCTGCCGTACCTGCACCAATAATAGCAATATTTAGATTTTTCATTCTTTTGATCGAGTTAAGTCATTATTTTAAGCTATAGCTTCAATCTAGCAAAAAAGCACACTCAAGACGAATAAAAAAAAGTCCCAAATGGGACTTTTAAATTATTTGGTGGGTTAGCTGATTACCAATGCTCACCCGGGAATAAGCGAGCATATGCTTTTTGTACCCAATTCAACTTTTGTTGTTGTCCAACAGAGGCAGAAGAGCTTGGGAATAGGTTATAACCAATCGACATGAGTTTGTTGTTGATGTCCGGCGCGATAGAGTAGGTAATGGATGCCAAACGACCCAAATTTGTTGCCACTTTTTTCGGGCGTTTCACAATCGCATATGCAATTAAATCAGCAGCTTGCTCTGGCGAAAGTGTTGGTACGTATTTATAAATTTTTGTTGGTGCAATCATTGGTGTACGAACCAAAGGCATATAGACCGAAGTAATTGCAATGTTGTGAGAATGAACTTCTGCACTTAAACAACGACTAAACGCGTCTAACGCGGCCTTCGAAGCTACATAAGCAGAGAAGCGCGTTGCATTTGCCAACACACCAATTGAACTGATATTGATAATGTGGCCTTCACGACGAATCATCATTTTAGGCAATAAGTTCATCACTAAACGGACGGCACCAAAATAATTTAATTGCATGGTACGTTCAAAGTCGTGGAAGCGATCCGTAGATTCGTGCACAGCACGACGAATTGAACGGCCTGCATTATTAATCAGAATATCAATGTGATCGACTGACGCTAAAATCTGTTGTGCAACGGCATCAATCGAATCCATATCATTTAAGTCACATGGAAAGACATCAGCCTTACCACCACTGGCTTCAATTTCTTGTTTAACGGCATCGAGCGTTTCTTTGGTACGAGCAACCAATAGAACATGAGCACCTGCATTGGCAAGGCGATGAGCTGTGGTTAAACCAATACCACTAGATGCACCTGTGATCAAAATGGTTTTGCCGTTTACACGGTCAACAAAGCGGTTTTCGAGTCTTGAATTCACAATAAGGTTCCCTGTTCAATCCATATTTTTGTAGTCATTTATCGGCCTGTTGGCGTCAAGCGGAAGGCTATTCTTAATGAGCTGTATGATAACGATTTAAATAAAAAAAGCTAGAATATAAGTTGTTGATAATTCAGTGTAATTTAGATTTTTTACTCTAAAATAAAATAGCGCGTTAAGCGATTTTTAGCATATAAATCCGTGAAAGAGAAGCCCTTTCTAGCAAAGCATAGATACAAATATTTTAGTCAAAATAATAAATCTAAATTTGTAAATGGCATACGGATGACCGTGCTGTTTATTTGAGCAGTTTTTAAAATGAAATTTTCAGCAATTTAATATTCGAAGAGTGAGAGAAATAGATTCTTAATTCATACAAAAAAGGCCTCTATACAGAGGCCTTGTTGATTTTTCTAATTTAAACGGTAGCTAATGCTTGCTCCAAATCGGCGATTAAATCATCCGCATGTTCAATGCCAATTGAGAGGCGCACCATGTCTATGCTCACACCAGCAGCTTTTAACTCTTGTTCGTTGAGTTGACGATGTGTTGTGGTTGCAGGATGGCAAGCCAAGCTTTTTGCATCGCCAATATTGACCAAACGTGTAAAGAGTTGCAGCGCATCAATGAAGCGTGTGCCCCCTGCAAGACCATCTTGTACGCCAAAAGAGAGAATAGCTGAAGGTTTACCTTTAACATATTTTTGCGCCAAAGCGTGCTGCGGATGATCTTTTAAACCTGCGTAATTGACCCATTTCACTTTTGGATGCGCTTGCAAATACTCTGCAATTTTTTGCGCATTTTCAGTATGGCGTTCCATACGTAAACTTAAAGTTTCCAAGCCTTGCAGAATCAAAAAAACATTATGTGGGCTAATCGCAGCACCGGTATTACGTAGTGGCACTACGCGTGCACGGGCAATGTAAGCGGCTTCGCCTAATGCCTCGACATAGTTGACACCGTGATAACTTGGATCAGGTGTATTCAATGCTTTAAAGCGCTCAGGGTATTTACCCCATGGAAATTTACCGCTATCGACAATAATGCCACCAATGGAATTACCATGACCCCCAATGTATTTGGTCAATGAATGCACCACAATATCGGCACCAAATTCAAAAGACTTTTGCAGGACTGGCGTTGCAACCGTATTGTCAACAATGACAGGCACACCATATTCATGCGCAATTTTTGCAATAGCTTCTAAGTCAATAATATTGCCAAGTGGATTGCCAATCGACTCGACAAAAACCAGTTTGGTCTTTTCATCAATGAGGCTACGCAGGGCTTCGGGATTTTGATAATCGAAGAATCGAACTTCAATGCCTTGTTTTGGTAGGGTATGCGCAAATAAATTATACGTGCCACCATAAAGCGTCGAAACGGAAGCAATATTGTCACCTGCTTCGGCAATGGTTTGGATGGCATAGGTAATTGCTGCCATACCTGAAGCCAAAGCCAATGCACCGATACCACCTTCGAGTGCTGCAACACGTTGTTCAAGTACCGCAGTGGTGGGGTTCATAATACGGGTGTAGATATTACCCTGAACTTTTAAATCAAATAAATCTGCCCCATGTTGAGTATTATCAAACGAATATGATGTTGTTTGATAGATCGGAACCGCAACAGCTTTGGTGGTTGCTTCCGGGGTATACCCTGTGTGAATCGCTAAAGTTTCATCTTTATATGTCATGTTTACTTCATCTTTGTGAGTTAATTTTTAATCAGTCTATCATTTATTTATATAAGTAAAAGTGCATATGTTGTCAAATATTTAGCAAATTTATTCATATATATGAATAAATTTCAGCTAAAGATGAGTGAAATTGAATTAAAAATATCGTGATTATTTTTTATGCAGAATTAAACTTGTAACAATGCATTGAAGCCGCGTGTGAAACCTTATTTTTTCGCGACTTTATGCGTATAATAGCCGATTATTTTTTCGCTCATTTGAGCAGGGGCAACTTTATGTTGTTCCGTATATGGTTTGACTATTGAGGAGTCCTACGTGGCCCAATATATTTACACGATGAACCGTGTGTCGAAAATGGTTCCGCCGAAACGCGAAATCCTAAAAGACATCTCTTTATCATTTTTCCCAGGCGCAAAAATTGGTGTGCTTGGTCTAAACGGTGCAGGTAAATCTACCTTGCTTCGTATTATGGCGGGCGTAGATAAAGATTTCTCAGGTGAAGCACGTGCGCAACCAGGTATCAAAATTGGTTACCTTGAGCAAGAACCACCTTTGGACGAAACCAAAGACGTACGTGGCAACGTGGAAGATGGTTTACGTGAACCACTTGATGCACTTGCACGTTTAGATGAAGTTTTCGCTGAATATGCAGCTGAAGATGCTGACTTCGATGCACTTGCAAAAGAGCAAGAGAAGTTAGAAGCAATTATCCATTCTTGGGATGCACACAACATTGTGAACCAAATGGACCAAGCTGCGGCTGCGTTAAACCTTCCAGCTTGGGATGCAGACGTATCTAAGTTGTCAGGTGGTGAACGCCGCCGTGTAGCACTTTGCCGCTTGTTATTGTCTAAACCGGACATGTTGCTTCTAGACGAACCTACGAACCATTTGGATGCTTCTTCAGTATCATGGTTGGAACGTTTCTTGAAAGACTTCCCAGGTACAATCGTTGCCATTACGCATGACCGTTATTTCTTGGATAACGTTGCTGAATGGATTCTTGAGCTTGACCGCGGTATGGGTATTCCATACCAAGGTAACTACTCTTCTTGGTTAGAGCAGAAAAATGCGCGTTTAGAGCAAGAACAGAAGCAAGAAGAATCTTTTGCTAAAGCATTGAAAAAAGAACTTGAATGGGTTCGTTCAAATGCCAAAGGTCAGCAAAAGAAAAACAAAGCGCGTATGGAGCGTTTTGAAGAGCTTAACTCTCGTGAATTCCAACAGCGTAACGAAACCTCAGAAATCTACATTCCACCTGGTCCACGTCTAGGCAATAAGGTTGTAGAAGTTGAAGGTATCAGCAAGTCGTTTGGTGATCGTACGCTTTATAAAGACTTATCATTTGTTGTTCCACCATGTGCCATTGTGGGTATTGTGGGTGAGAACGGTGCGGGTAAAACGACACTTTTCCGTATGATGACAGGTGAGCAACAACCTGATACTGGTACTGTGGTACTGGGCGAATCAGTAAAAGTGGCTTACGTGGGTCAGATTCGTGACACATTAGATGATAACAAAACGGTTTGGGAAGAAGTTTCTGGCGGTTTAGATATCTTGAAGATTGGTGACTACGAAATTGCATCTCGTGCATATATCGGTCGTTTTAACTTCAAAGGTCAAGATCAGCAAAAACGTGTAGGTCAATTGTCAGGTGGTGAGCGTAACCGTTTACAACTTGCGAAAATTCTACAAATGGGCGCAAACGTAATCTTACTCGATGAACCATCAAACGACTTGGACATCGAAACTTTACGTGCACTTGAGGATGCAATTCTTGTATTCCCAGGTACAGTGATGGTGATCTCGCATGACCGTTGGTTCCTAGACCGCATTGCAACACATATCTTGTCATTTGAAGGTGAAACACCTGAATTCTTCACTGGTAACTACCATGAATTTGAAGAATACCGTCGTAAACGTGATGGTGATGACTTAGTAACCAAGCGTCAAAAATACCGTAAAATTGGTGGTTAATCCCCAATTTAAAAAAAAACCAGCCTAAGGGCTGGTTTTTTTATGAGTATAAAAAAGCTGCTAAAAAGTGAGATCTTCAAAAGCTTGGTTGAGTGTATGAAGGGCAGAGGAATGTCCCTGCGCTGCTGCTTTATTTAACCACGTTTGTGCATGCGCATAATTACGATCTAAGCCTAGTTCACCATTTAAATAACCCACACCGATTCGGTATTGAGCCTCTTTATGGCCTTTTAATGCAGCACTTAAAAAATTCCACATTGCGTTACGATAATCTGTTGGTGATTGATCTTCTAATTCAACAGGATGATGGATTAGAAAATCTTGATGGTGCTGAATAGCCAATTTTTTAAAGTAAGTACCTTGTGTGTAGTCGTTTTCAGCTTCTGGTTTCAAAAGATGCATTCCTTGCGACTTCGAATTTTCATGTTGAAATAACACGCCAGAGATCTTTTGAAGAGCTTGTTTAATCATCATTAAACTCCTTTTCCCTGTGGTTGGTATATCTCAGTTGAGATGTACGGCAGTGGATTACATGGATTATATTTGTTGTAAACATGTAATGCCTAATGAGAAAAGTATCACGCTTTTATTCAGAAGTTAATACCAATTTAGAAAATATTTTTTCTTATAATTTCAATTAAATAGATCTAATTTCAAAGCATTTGAAATTTACTTTATTTCCACCTCTCTCGCTTTAGTCCTTTGGAGTATTTGACGACATGTGACGGCACTCAAGTACATAATTTTGATGTAATTTTATAACGTTAAAGACTCCTGCTAATCTTGAACTTAAAAGAATTTTTATAAAGGTCAAATTTAAATGGCAGAGCATCATGGACATGACCATAGTCATGCCGTTGTGACAGAAGGTAATGTAAAAAAACTCTGTTTTGCTTTGGCGCTGACGACAACTTTTTTAATTGTTGAGGTCGTGGCAGGTTTTATCACTCAAAGTCTCGCGTTGCTTTCAGATGCCGCGCATATGTTCACAGATGCTGCTGCACTGGCCATTGCATTGGTTGCGATAAAAATAGGAAAACTTCCTGCTGATAATAAACGTACCTTTGGCTATCAACGCTTTGAAATTTTGGCTGCCTTATTTAACGCCCTCATGTTATTTGTTGTGGCTATCTATATTTTATACGAAGCCTATCAGCGTTTTTCGACACCACCTGAAATTCAAAGTATGGGGATGATGATTGTTGCTGTAATTGGTCTCATCATTAATTTAATTTCGATGCGTATTCTATTTTCCAGTGCACAAGAAAGTTTGAATGTGAAAGGGGCTTATTTAGAAGTGCTCAGTGATGCTTTGGGCTCAGTAGGTGTCATTATTGGTGCCGCAGTGATTTATTTCACTGGCTGGATGTGGGTCGATACGGTCATTGCGGTGTTAATTGGATTTTGGGTATTGCCACGGACTTGGATTTTATTAAAACAAAGCATCAATATTTTATTGGAAGGTGTGCCTGAAGAAATCGATATTGAAAAATTACGTAATGATCTTTTGGCATTGAAAGGGGTGGAAAGTATTCACCAGTTAAAAGTCTGGGCAATCACATCGAAAAATGTACATTTAACTGTGCATCTATATGCGCCTGAAGCGGATCGAAATGCATTGTATTTTGAGGCAATTGATATGCTGCAACATCAGCATGGGATAACTGAAATGACACTACAGATTGAAGAAAATGCATGTGTTGCACGACAGCATGATACGCATTTAATGCAAGGTGAGGTGGTTCAGCATCAGCATGAACATCATCATGGTGAGCATGAGTCGCATTCACATGATCAATCACATCAGCATTGAGCTGATGTGATTTTTGATTGAGCGAGAAAATTAGATTTCCCACTCGTGATTACATTCGCGGCATTTCCATTTCTTTTGTGATTGCATGAAACCTTGCATAGAAATTTTGAAATCTGGCAAATCGCGGTAGAACATAAAACCAGCAATCACACAAACAATAAAGACAACCACAGTAGCGCTTTGTAATGTCGTTCCAGCGCCATCACCAAAGATCCACATTGCGATGCTGATTAATACCAACAGTAATAAAATAAATACTGCTGGAATCAACATGATTAAACTTTTCGGAACAACAGGGCGTGCGACAGGTGCACCTGCTTGTGCCTGAGGCATAATTTTAGGGCTTTGGCATTTTGGGCAACGGTATTGCATTACAACTCCATAATTTTAATCTATGACTTATTCTAATCTGAATAACGCAGAAAGCAAAAATACCAAGGAAAGTTCTGACTATAAATTTTAGGCAATAAAAAACCCAAGTCATAATGCTTGGGTTTTTTATTAAGACCACTACAAGAATGATCTTGAATATGGCGTCCCTACGGGGATTCGAACCCCGGTTACCGCCGTGAAAGGGCGATGTCCTAGGCCTCTAGACGATAGGGACAAGTGAGGCAACATTGATTTGGTTAACACCATCTCTCTGTATGGGCGCTATATTAGGGGGATAACGCCCACGCGTCAACTAATAATTCAATTAAGCTTCATCAACTGCATCATTTTTCGGCAGTTTTAAGCTTTCATTGAGTTTTTCCCACGCTTTTGTTTCTTTTTTGCTCGGACCACCTACAATTTCAAGTGCATGACGTAAACGTGCGAAGGTCAAGTCAGGGCCAATGGTCACCATAGATTGCATTACTGGTGTAGATGAGGTTGAACCTGCAATGGCAATAAAGAACGTTGGCATAAAGTCACGGAGTTTAATGCCCATTTGGTTCGCTAAATCCATTAGTGTTTGGCTTACCGTGTCATTATTCCACGTGAATAAACTTTCAAGGCGCCAAATGGCAAATTGTAGGCTTTGACGTACTTGTTCTTCAGACAATTTTTTACTTTCAAATTGTTCTTTAGACAGTGTTGGGAATTGGTTGAAATAGAAACCAGCCCAATTTACTGCTTCAGACAATAAGTTAATACGTGGTTGAATCGCGGCAGCAATATCTTCCAGTGTTTGACGGTCTGATTTCCAAGCCAACAGTGTATTCAAAAGTTCAGCAGGGGTAAGCCCTTTAATCCATTGACCATTCAACCAGTTGAGTTTTTCAACATCAAAGATTGGGCCACCCAAAGACACACGTTGAATATCAAAATGTTCAATCATTTCAGCCAAAGTGAATTTTTCACTTTCATCTGGCATAGACCAGCCCATACGACCCAAGTAGTTCAAAAGAGCTTCTGGTAGTACACCAATATCTTTGTAATAGTTGATTGAGGTTGGGTTTTTACGTTTAGACAGTTTTGATTTGTCTGGGTTACGTAATAATGGCATGTGGCAAAGCACAGGCATTTCCCAACCAAAGTATTTATAAAGCAACTGATGTTTAGGCGCAGATGGAATCCATTCTTCACCACGGATCACGTGGGTAATTTCCATTAAATGGTCATCAACAACGTTTGCTAAGTGGTAAGTTGGTAGGCCGTCAGTTTTCAATAGAATTTGCATGTCAACTTGTGCCCATGGAATTTCTACTTCGCCACGTAATAAGTCATTGAATTTGCAAATACCTTCTTCAGGGACTTTCATACGAATAACATGCGGCTCGCCTGCAGCTAAACGGCGTTCAACTTCTTCAGCAGTATGTTTTAAACCACGGCCATCATAGCGAGGTGATTCGCCGCGTTCTTGTTGTTCAACACGCATTTGATCAAGTTCTGCTGCCGTTGCGAAGCAGTAGAAAGCATGGCCTTTTTCAACAAGTTCCAATGCATATTGTTTATAAATGTCCATACGCTCCGATTGACGGTACGGCGCATGTGGCCCGCCGATATCAGGACCTTCAGACCAATTTAGACCTAGCCAACGTAATGAATCTAAAATCATTTTCTCAGATTCAGGGGTAGAGCGTAATTGGTCAGTATCTTCAATACGAAGAATAAATTCACCGCCATGCTGTTTTGCAAAACATAAGTTAAACAATGCAATGTAGGCAGTCCCAACGTGCGGGAAACCAGTAGGAGAAGGTGCGATACGAGTACGAACAGTCATAATCAGCTATTAATCAGAATGTAAATTAGGGACTATTATAACGAAAAAGCCTGATCACTTAATGCTTAATTCAACATTCAATGATCAGGCTTATCTCGATGCTCGGAGGGGAGAGCACCAATGGTTATAAATTTATGCTGAACTCAACAATCTAGAGATAAAATCTGTAGATTAAGAGTTGCTGCCAGAGAAAATGGCTTGGACAAAACGTGAAAAACTTTGGTTTTGTGATGCAAAAAAGCTTTGTGATGGTGGTGCTTTAATCGAAGTTAGCACTTTTAAATTATCGTCTGTACGACCTTTTGCTTCCGATTTTTGCTGATTAATGGCCTTCTCAATCAAAGAAGTGCGTTCAGCAGGCATAGTTACTTTATTTGAAGAACTATGTGTAACCGCACAAAAACCTGTTTGCGCTGTCAATGCGATGCCCAATCCAAGGCACACTGCATAAGAAAATTTCATGTCCAAATCTCCCCTTATTTGGTGATGGAACTTTATATTTTGCAATATCGTTTTAATATTTAGACTACGATTTAACCATCTTTGGTAATTAAAAAGTAGAACTACGTCACAATTTTTACAAAAAAACTAAAAAAGTCGGTTTTAGAGTTACCTAAATAGACTGTTTTCTACAGATTTTCGGTAGTTGTAACAGACAACTGTGAAGATAGCATGGAGGGAATTTTGATAATGGCTGAGATTTAGCAATTTTTCTGCATTTGATGGCTGTTTTTTGGATATCTAAAAAATAGAAATACTACTGAAATAATAATATAGATTGCTGATTGTTAATATTATTTTAGATTTATATAGTGCGTTTAATCGTCAGTATAAGTTGAATCAAATGAAAAAAATAATTGCTTCTGGGGTTTTGGTTTTATTGAGTAGTGTGGCTGCGCAGGTATATGCCGCAAAAGATTTTTTAAATGTATCTTACGATCCGACCCGTGAGTTTTATCAAGAATATAATCAGGCATTTGGTCAGTATTGGAAACAGCGTACAGGTCAAGAAATTAACTTTAAACAGTCGCATGGTGGTTCAGGTAAGCAAGCCCGTGCAGTCGCTACAGGACTACAAGCCGATGTTGTGACCTTGGCATTGGCCAACGATATTGATGAAATTGTGGCTACCGGTCAGATCAATAAGAATTGGCAAAAACAATTTCCGAATAATTCTGCACCTTATACCTCGACCATTGTATTTTTAGTACGTAAAGGCAATCCAAAGAAAATTAAGGATTGGAATGATTTAACCAAGCCGGGCGTTGAAATTATTACACCGAATCCGAAGACGGGTGGGGCACCACGTTGGATTTATTTATCTGCTTGGGGGTATGCGTTAAAACAACCGGGTGGTAATGACGCGAAAGCGAAAGATTTAGTCAAAAAACTATATAGCAATGTCAAAGTGTTAGATTCAGGTGCGCGTGGCTCACTGACTACTTTCGCAGAACGCGGTATTGGTGATGTGCTATTGTCTTGGGAAAATGAAGCATTATTAGCAACACAAGGTTTAGGTAAAGATAAGTTTGATATTGTTTACCCATCGATTTCGATTTTGGCAGAACCCTCTGTGGCAGTTGTTGATAAAACCGTTGATAAAAATGGCAATCGAAACTTAGCTAAAGGCTATCTCAACTATTTATACTCACCAAAAGGACAGGAGTTAGCTGGTAAATATTACTTCCGTCCACGTGATGCAAAAGCGACTGCGAAATATGCGGCACAATTTCCAAAACTACAAACCTTTACGATTGATAAAGTATTTGGGGGATGGGCAAAAGCACAGAAGACACATTTCGTAAATGGTGCGATTTTTGATCAAATTTATAGTGAGAAAAATTAAGTCGATGTATGGATTGATCTTTTTATTTAGCTAAATTTTTTTGAAACGGATAATTTGTTATCCGTTTTTTGCATATGCAATCCATAAAAACCTATATATGCATAATAAGTAAAGTGTTTTTGATATTTTAGTAATAAAAACAATATTTTAAAAAATAAGATCTACAAATACTAAGCTCTTTGAAGATACATATCTGAATTGCGATTTATGATTTTATTTCATATATTTAGCACCATTGAAGATAACTTTATGCTGGCTGATATGAAAACTCAATTTAAAGCCTTGATTAGTGCTGCATTATTGGCAACAGGTGTGGCATTTACTGCAACAACAGCACAAGCTGCTGACCGTGAATTCTTAAACGTATCTTATGATGCAACACGTGAATTTTACGACGAATTTAACAAATCATTTGGTGCTTATTGGAAAGAGCGCACTGGAAATACAGTTGCATTCAAACAATCACATGGTGGTTCAGGTAAGCAAGCACGTTCGGTTGTTGATGGCTTAAAAGGCGATGTAGTGACTTTAGCTTTGGCGAACGACATTGAAGAAATCGTCAAGTCTGGTCAAATTCAACCAGGTTGGCAAAAAGAGTTTCCACATAATTCTGCACCATATACATCAACCATCGTGTTCATGGTACGTAAAGGCAATCCGAAAAAAATTAAAGATTGGTCTGACTTGACCAAACCGGGTGTACAAATTATTACGCCTAACCCGAAAACTGGTGGCTTACCACGTTGGGTTTATCTATCTGCTTGGGGTTATGCTCTAAAACAACCAGGTGGCAGCGAAGCGAAAGCGAAAGATTTTGTCGGCAAAATGTACCATAACGTCAAAGTGATGGATTCTGCTGCACGTGCATCAATGACAACTTTTGCTGAGCGCGGAATTGGTGACGTGTTATTAACATGGGAAAATGAAGCATTAGTGACGCAAAAAACATTGGGTAAAAATAAGTTTGATATTGTTTATCCATCAATGTCTATTTTGACTGAACCTTCGGTTGCGATTGTTGATAAAACTGTGGCGAAAAATGGCAATAAATGGTTAGCGCAAGGTTATATCAACTACTTGTATTCACCATTGGGTCAAGATATGGCAGCACGTCATTTCTATCGTCCACGTAATGCAGAAGTATTAGCCAAATATAAAGCACAGTTCCCAACTTTAAAAACATTCACCATTGATGAAGTTTTTGGTGGTTGGTCTAAAGCACAGCAAACCCACTTTGTGAATGGCGCAATCTTTGATCAAATCTATAACAATAAGCGTTAAGATTTAATTCAGATTTGTCCATTTGCTTTAAAAAAACCTCCTTTGGGAGGTTTTTTTATTAAATGGCATAAAATAAAAACGGTTTTCTCTATGGAAAGTAATATTTCTGTACAAAAAGACGTTTGGAGCTTTGCTAAAACAAGGTAATAATGTGCAGTTACATTTTTAGCTGTGTTGAACGAACCCTTATGTCGCATATTTCTGTATTACTTCATGAAACTGTTGATGCCTTACTGGCAGATCGCAATACAGGAATTTTCGTAGATGGGACTTTTGGACGTGGCGGACACACTCGTTTATTGCTGTCTAAATTAGATGAAAATGCACGTGTTTATGGTTTTGATAAAGACCCTCAAGCATTGGCTGTCGCTGCCGAATTAGAGCAAGAAGATCCGCGTTTTAAAATTATTCATGCCAGCTTTGCGGATTTAAAACAAGCATTACAAGATCGTGGTATTGAGTCTGTAGATGGCATCATGGCGGACTTAGGGGTATCTTCACCTCAGCTTGATCAAGCTGAACGTGGTTTTAGCTTTATGAAAGATGGTCCTTTGGACATGCGTATGGATAACTCGCAAGGCCCAACAGCGGCACAGTGGTTGGTAGATATTGAAGAAGAAGACCTGGCGAATATTATTTTTAAATATGGTGAAGAGCGTTATAGCCGCCGTATTGCCAAAGCGATTAAAGCAGCGGGTTATATTGAAACCACTGGTCAATTGGCAGAGATTGTAAAAGTTGCGCACCCGAAATGGGAAAAAAATAAGCATGCTGCAACACGTACTTTCCAAGCAATCCGTATTGCTATTAATAAAGAACTCGACGATATTGATATTTTCTTGCCTCAGGCAGTGGAAATGCTTAAACCTGAAGGAACACTTGCAGTGATTAGCTTCCATTCATTAGAGGATCGTTTAATTAAACAATTTATTCAAAAAGAATCGACATTGGCAGAAGATACAGGCTGGGGCTTACCACAGAAACGTGAAGATACCCGCCGTTTGAAAAAAGTATCTCGTATTAAAGCTAGTGATGAAGAAGTAAAAGCCAACCCACGTTCGCGTAGTGCTTGGCTTCGAGTGGCAGAGCGTTTAGCTTAAAAGGCAAAGAATGAAAACCGAAGCGATAGAAAAAATAGCGAATAAGCTGCAAACAAAAAAAGTCGTTGTTTATGGCATTTTGATGGTGTTGGTTTTTATCAGTGCCATTATGGTGGTATTCCAAGTGTTTGAATATCGTCAAGATTATCGTAAGCTTAGTACGTTTATGCGTGAACGAGACGACTTAAATGCAGAGTGGGGGCGCTTACTTATCGAACAACAAACTTTCGGTGCAACTGCGCAAATTGGAACACGTGCGGTGACTCAACTACGTATGTATTCACCACCAGTCGCTCAAACGGTTGTTATTTCATTGCCACAAACTCCAGAACAGAAAAAATAGGCTAGCTGTCACATGGTTGAGAAAAGAAACAAACAAGCTCCACGTAAAAAACAGCAGTCTGTAACAGGTAAAACAGCGATTGCTGTGGAAATGTGGCGTTACCACCTCATGTGGGCGGTTGTTTTACTGTGCTTTATTGCACTCGTAGGACGGGCTTTTTATGTGCAAATTATTAATAAAGACTTTTTGCAAAATAAAGCCAATGCCAAAATTTTAAGAACTGAAACGCTCAAAGCCATGCGTGGTGTTATTTACGATCGTCATGGTGTGCCTTTGGCGATTAGTACACCGATCATGAAAATCGTGATTGATCCACGTGATTATTTTGATAATAAAAAACTGTTTGAAGAAACCACAGCCGAACTTGCCAAAGATCCAACCAACCGCAAACTTAAGCGTCAATTGCCAGATAAAAATTTAAATTTGGATGAGTTAGCGGATGCTGTGGGGATGGATCGTGCAGAACTTAAACGTAAAATGAATGAGCGTCCGCGTTCACGCTATTTAGTCCTACAAAAAGAAGTCCCTCCGCAACAAGCTGAATTGATCATGAAACGTGATTTTCAGGGAGTCTATACCGAGAAAAACTACAAGCGCTATTACCCGCAACCTCAGCCCAATTCACAAATTATTGGTTTAACCAATAGTGAGGGGATGGGAATTGAAGGTTTGGAAATGCAGCTTAATCAACGTCTTTCTGGTGTAGATGGGGCGCAGCAAATTGTGCGTGATAAAAAAGGCAATCGTGTTAAAGACCCTGAAATTGTCAAAGAAGTCGAATCTGGGGAAAATATCACACTAAGTATCGACTCGCGCCTGCAATACATTATGTATCGTGAGTTAACTGCGGCAGGTGTGGCAAACAATGCACGTTCAGCAACCGCAATTGCAGTTGATGTGAAAACAGGTGAAATCTTGGCGATGACCTCATGGCCATCGTATAACCCGAACGACAAGAAAAGTTTAGGTAATAAAGATGCAATGCGTAACCGTGGCGCAGTAGATTCATTTGAGCCGGGTTCGACCATGAAGCCAATGACCGTTGCGATGGCTTTGGAAAGTGGTAAATATCAGCCGAATACCGTAGTCAATACCTCGCCAGGTTCGATGCGTGTCGGTAATCATACCATTCGCGATACGCATAACTATGGTGCGTTGACACTAGGTGGCATTATTCAAAAATCATCCAACGTTGGTGTGGCTAAAATGGCCTTATCACTGCCGTATGAAACCTTACCAACTTTTTATCAGCGTTTAGGTTTTGGTCAGCGTTCGGCAGTTAAATTCCCTGGTGAAAGTGCGGGTTTAATCTTGCCGAAAAGTAAATGGAATGTCTCAGAAGTTGCGACTATGGCTTATGGTTATGGTTTAAACGCAACCGTGCTTCAGCTTGCAGATGCGTATGCGATGATTGCCAATAAAGGCGTTAAAATGCCACTCAGCTTGTACAAGTTGGAAGAAAAGCCGAAAGGCGATCAAATGATTGATCCAAAAATCGCAGACCAAGTTTTATTGATGATGGAAACCGCGACTTTACCGGGCGGTACGGCAACTCGCGCTGCGATTTCGGGTTATCGCGTGGCAGGGAAAACAGGTACAGCACATAAATTACGTGCAGACCGTAAAGGCTATTCAACTTCTGAGTATCGCGCTTTGTTCGCTGGGGTTGCACCTGTGAGTGATCCACGTCTAGCGATGATTGTCGTGGTGGAAAACCCGCAAGGTTCTTATTATGGCGGCACAGTCTCAGCTCCTGTATTTGCGCGCGTGATGCAAGAATCCTTACGTTTAATGAACGTTCCTTTAGATAAACCTTTAGATACTCCCAATATCCAGAAATAGGTGATGAATGAAAATTACGTTTCAAGATCTATACACCGTTGAACAGCCTGCTGAATGGATGAAACAATCCATTCAGGGGTTCAATCTGGATAGTCGCAAAGTCAGCACAGGGCAAATTTTTATTGCCCTGACTTCATTTTCACAACCTGAAAAAACGGCTCAATTTGCGCAAGCGGCATTAGACCGCGGTGCTATGGCTGTGGTGTCGGAAATGGATTTGGGCGTTAGTCCAAGTATTGTGATTGAAGATCTACGTCATTTGATGGGGCAATGGCAAAAGCAGTATTTGCAAACCACGCAACCTGTACAAGCTGCACGTATTTTGGCTGTAACAGGGACCAATGGTAAAACAACCATTTCACGTTTAATTGCAGAATTGTTAATGCTGCGAGGCAAAAAATGTGCAGTGATGGGCACGACAGGGAATGGTATTTTGCCAAATCTTGAAGCATCGTCACACACGACATTAGATGCTTTACATATGCAAAATGCCTTGCATACTTATGCACTTGAAGGCGCTGAATTTGCTGCAATTGAAGCCAGTTCTCATGGTTTAGAACAAGGTCGTTTAAATGGTTGTGCAATTGAGATTGCCGCTTATAGCAATTTAAGCCGTGACCATTTGGATTATCATAAAACCCTTGAAGCCTATGCCGAAGCTAAGTCACGTCTATTCAAATTTGCATCGTTAAAAGTGGCGATTATCAATATTGATGATGAACACGCCAATGTGATGCTTGATGCTGCACGTCAAAATCCCGCTCAACCTAAAATTTTAACTTATTCAACGCGTCAAGCAGCTGATTATCAAGTGACGGATATTCAATACAGTTTAAGTGGGGCACAATTCAAATTACGCACGGCTGATGGCGAGTTTGAAGTGAATAGCCCATTACTTGGACACTTCAATATTGAAAATATTGTCGCGAGCTTAATTGCAGCTGAACAAGCCGGTTTTGATTTGGCGGCATTGATTGCGACAGCGCCCAAATTGAAAGGTGCGCCAGGTCGTATGCAAGTGATTCGTGATGACGCGCGTTTATTTGTGGTGGATTATGCACATACTCCGGATGCTTTGATTCAAGTTTTACAAACATTAAAACGTCATGTATCGCAGCAGCTTTGGGCTGTGTTCGGTTGTGGTGGTGACCGTGACCGCGGTAAGCGTCCTTTGATGACACAGGCGGCATTAAATCATGCTGATGTGGCGTTGATAACATCGGATAATCCACGTACGGAAAATCCTGAACAAATTTTTGCAGATATGAAGGCGGGTGTAGGTTTTACTGGAAAAACTGTCCATGAAATTCATGACCGCCGTGAAGCGATTAAATTCGCAGTAAACCAAGCGCAAGCGGGTGATATTGTGGTTATTGCTGGTAAAGGCCATGAAAACTATCAAGAAATTGAGGGTGTCCGTCATTGGTTTGATGATGTAGTTGAAGTGCAATCGGCGATTGATGCGCAGTACCACAACACTGACTCGGCTTATCCAGCGCAATAGGAAAGAGATATGCATACTTCTACCACCAGTACGGTTCCATTAGAACCATGGACAGCGGCGCAATTCGTTGAGGCGACACAAGGTCACTGGTATAACGATAAAGCACCTACGGGGCCGATCAAGCGTATTTTGACGGATTCACGTCATGCAGAGTCTGGCGATGCCTTTTTGGCTTTAAAGGGCGAACGTTTTGATGCACATGATTTTGTCGCTCAAGTGGCAGCCAATGGTTGTGAAATTGCCATTGTGAGTCATCCTGTCGATGCTGATATTTGTCAGTTGGTGGTGGCAGATACGCGTTTGGCCTTAGGTCATTTAGGCGCATACCGTCGTGAACAAAATTCTCAACTCAAAGTGATCGCATTAACAGGTAGTAGTGGTAAAACCACAACAAAAGAAATGCTTGGTAGTATCCTTTCTCGTATTGCTCCGACCTTAATTACTCGCGGTAACCTGAACAACGATTTAGGTGTACCAATGATGTTGCTTGAGCTGCGTACAGAACATCAATATGCAGTAATGGAACTCGGTGCAAGCCACAAAGGTGAAATTGATTACACCTCAAATCTGGTGCAGCCGCAGGTCGCAGGGATTCTGAATATTGGTACCGCACACATGGGTGAATTTGGCGGCCGTGATGGTATTTGCCATGCCAAATCTGAAATTTATGCACATATTACTCCGACAGGTACATCTATCGTACCTGCGGATGATGATTTTACCGACTCGATCCGTGAAGCAGTACAAACCGAAAACGTTATGAGTTTCGGTCAGGGTGGTGATGTTTACGCAACAGAAGTAACGCTGCAGGCGCAATCTTCAAGTTTTGTTTTAAACACACCACAAGGCTCACGTTCAGTTCAATTGCCATTTGCCGGTGAACATAATGTGCAAAATGCCACTGCCGCGACTGCATTTGCATTATCGATTGGTGTGAGTTTAGAGGATATTGTGATTGGTCTAGAACATGCGACTGGTGCAAAAGGTCGTTTAAACTTTATTCCTCACAAAGAACATTTATTCATTGATGATACTTACAACGCCAATCCAACCTCAATGCGTGCTGCTGCAGAAGTACTAGCACAGCAAGCAGGCATCAAAGTGATGGTGATTGGGGATATTGGCGAATTAGGTGCATCAGCTGCACAGCAGCATTACATGTTGGGTCGTGACCTTGTTTCAGTGAAAGACATTAATTTTGTGGTGTCTGTGGGTGAGTTTTCTCCCGCTGTTCAAGAAGGTGCACGCAGTACCCAATATGGTAAAAAATTACAGGCCTTCTTGTCACAAGAACAGGCTTTACCGCTATTAATTAGCCTAGTCAAAACACATCAGCCTCAGTCCATGAGTTTCCTGTTTAAAGGTTCTCGTTATACCCACATGGAAACTTTGATGGCTGAATTGATGGAGAAACTTTAATGCTGTTATGGTTATTTGAGCAGCTTGCGGGTTATCACAGCTCGTTTCAGGTTGTTCGTTATTTAACGCTTCGTTCGCTACTCAGTGTCTTAACGGCATTGGCCATTGGTCTGCTGCTTGGACCGGTGATGATTCGCAAATTACAAGCTCTCAAATATGGTCAAGCAGTCAGTTCATTTGCACCAGAAAACCATGCGAAAAAAATGGGTACGCCGACCATGGGTGGCGTGCTGATCCTGCTTTCCATTGGTATTTCAACTTTACTTTGGGCAGATTTATCAAACCCATACGTATGGATTGTACTCGGCGTAATGGTAATCTTCGGTGCTGTAGGCTGGGCGGATGACTGGATTAAAATCCGTTATAAAGACAACGCAGGGCTACCCGCGAAGAAGAAATTCTTCTGGACTTCAGTGGCATCTTTAGGTGCAGGTATTGCTTTGTATGTCATTGCAACGCAACAAGCGAATCCTGTGCATACTGCCAACATGCTGGATTTGTTGATCCCATTCTTTAAAGATATCAGCATTCCACTTTCAATCATTCCTTTGGGTATTGGCTTTATTGTCTTTACTTATCTAGTAATTAATGGTGCGTCTAATGCGGTCAACTTAACCGATGGTCTTGATGGTTTGGCGATTATGCCAATTGTCTTGGTTGCAGCAGGTTTAGGTGTCTTCGCATACCTTGCCGGTGACGTGCGTTTTGCCAATTATCTGCATATTCCGTATGTGAAATATTCATCTGAATTGGTGGTGATCTGTGCCGCAATGATTGGTGCTGGTTTGGCATTCCTATGGTTTAATGCGCATCCTGCTCAAGTGTTCATGGGTGATGTAGGTGCATTATCATTGGGTGCAATGCTTGGTACGATTGCGGTGATGGTTCGTCAAGAAATCGTGTTTGCAATTATGGGCGGTGTATTTGTAGTAGAAGCTATTTCAGTCTTTCTACAAATTGGTTCGCTACGCATGCGTAATAAACGCGTGTTCTTAATGGCACCATTACACCATCACTATGAGAAAAAAGGCTGGCGCGAGACGCAAGTGGTGATCCGTTTCTGGATTATCACAATTATGCTGGTAGTTTTAGGTCTAATGACTTTAAAATTACGTTAAGCAAATAAATAAACGAAACCGGCATTTGCTCCCACAGATGCCGGTTTTTTTATTTCAAAATGAATTGGAGTTAAAAATGAACCTGCTGATGTGTCCAGTATGCCATGAAGCATTAAAACTCACAGAACGAACATGGCGCTGTGAAAACAATCATAGCTACGATGTGGCAAAGCAAGGTTATGTGAACTTACATGTGGTGCAGCATAAGCACAGTAAAAATCCGGGGGATACGCCGGAGTCCGTTCAGGCGCGCCGCGCATTCTTAAGCGCAGGTCATTACGCACCATTGCAGCAAGCCGTAGTGAATATTATTCGTGATTTACGTATTGAAAATTTATTAGATATTGGCTGCGGTGAGGGGTATTACACCAATGCGATGCAGGCTGAAGTCTTACAATGTGTGGGTGTTGATATTGCTAAAAATGCAGTACAAGTTGCTGCTAAATTGAATAAAGACGTGACTTGGGTGGTGGGTACCGGAGCAACGTTACCGGTGCTCGATCAATCCATTGATTTGTGCACCAGTCTGTTTAGCCCCATTCCAAAAGATGAAATATTACGTGTGTTAAAGCCTGAAGGGCACTTGATGGTAGTAACACCTGCGCCAGAACACCTTTATGCAATGCGTGAAGCATTATTTGAAGAAGTGAAGCCTCATGAACCAAACAAATTTGTGGAGCAACTTACAGCAGCATTTGAATTGGTGAGTGAGCAAGTTGTAAAAGCTGAGATGGTTTTACCACAGCAAGATCTGAAAAATTTGATTGCCATGACACCTTATGCGTATAAAGTCAAAGCTGAACGCCGTGAAGCATTGGAGCAGAAAGACCAATTTGCTTTAACTGCACAGTATCAAATTTATTTATTTAAAAAGAAGTAAAAATAGAAATAAAAAAAGCCCTCGTGTGAGGGCTTTTTCATTTATTGAACTTGATCAATCAGGTTGTCAAGTGCATCTGCTTTATGTTCATTATTTTGCGGTTTCGTAGGTTGCATTTGTGGTGGAGCCGAATGCGCGGGATTTAAATTGGTTTCCGCAGTGCTTGGTAAATCCTCAAAATCATTTTTAGTGGCTGGTGCTTTAGGTGCAACAGGCGCTGGGCGATATAAAGGTTGTGCCAGAGGCGGTGAAGATGCGCGATCACGCTCAGGTTGAGCTTGATCTACTTTAGCTGCATTACGATTGATCGGATTTTTGGCATGTGTATCAAGGTGTACCCAAGATTCAGGTGTGCCTTTTAACGATTTTGCCATGAAGTCAGACCAAATAGGGAGTGCTGCAACGCCACCATATTCACGGCGTCCAAGTGTTGAAGGTTGATCGAAGCCCACCCATGCAACGGTCACTAATTTCCCGTTAAAACCTGCGAACCATGCATCTTTGGCGTCATTGGTCGTACCTGTTTTACCACCTAAGTCACCACGGCCAATTTTCAATGCTGCACGACCAGTACCGTGTTGGATTACATCACGGAGAATATTGGCCATATCAAATGCTGAACTTGATTTTAAAATGCGTTGTGCTTGACGATAGTTAGCCGCATCAGGGTCAACAGTTTCAGGTTTAGCCTTTTCAAGATTGGTTACTTCAATGACTTCATCATCTGGTGTTGTTGGTTCAGCAGACTCAATCTCATCCTTTTGATTTATACATTTGATGCAGGCATATTCAGGATTAGCTTGATAAATGACTTTGCCATAAGCATCTTCAATACGGCTGATGAAATGCGGTTGAACACGGTAACCACCGTTGGCAAAAGTGGCATAGCCTGTTGCCATTTGGATGGGTAAAACTTGCGGTGTACCGAGTGCAATGGTGTAGTTGCGCGGGATTTGATTTTCTTGTAAACCAAAATCCATAAACAATTGGCGAGTACGTTCAATACCTACTGTTTGGAGTAATCGTACTGAAACCGTATTACGAGATAAATATAGCGCACGGCGCAGTGGAATCATTCCTAAATAGCGACCATCCGAGTTTTTCGGTGTCCATTTACCAATGGTGATTGGGCTGTCATTGACCATTGAGTAAGGGGTCATACCGCGTTCAAGTGCTAAAGCATAAACAAAAGGTTTGATGGTTGAACCGGGTTGGCGCCAGCCTTGTAAAGCTCGGTTAAATTTTGATTGATAAAAATTATAACCGCCAACAATCGCTTCAATACCACCGTTATTGGGGTTAATCGCAATTAATTGACCTTGAACTTTTGGAATCTGTACCAGTGACCATGAGCTTTTATTCGCATTGGGGCGTAAACGAATAATATCATTAACTTTTACAATTTGTGAGGCATTGCTCGGGCCATTACCTACGCTATTTGCACTGCGATAGGGGCGAGCCCAAGACATACCCGACCATGGAACGGTGATTGTACTGCCATCTTGCATTAAAGCATCAAAGCTACTTTTATTTACTTTTGTGACTTGTGCAGGGTAGGTATTGGCATAGGCCATAAAATTTTTCAGTGGTTCATCATGTGCTTCAGCACCACGCCAACCATGACGGCGATCATAATCTTCTAAACCATCTTGTACCGCTTGTTCTGCATAGGCCTGGCGTTGACTAACTATCGTGGTATAAACTTTATATCCAGAATCAGTTGCTTGTTCACCAAACTTTTCTACTAATTCTGAGCGAACCATTTCACCTACATAGGGATATTTATTGCTGACACCACGATCAGGCATGTCTAAATTAATGGGTTCAGCAATAGCTTTTTGATATTCCGCTTGGTTGATATACCCCAATTGCAACATACGACCTAAAATCCAGTTACGGCGCTCAAGTGCACGTTTTGGATTGGCTACAGGGTTGTATTTCGATGGTGCTTTAGGCAGCCCAGAAATCATCGCCATTTGCGCTAAACTGAGGTCTTTTAAGCTTTTGTTATAGTAAATTTTTGCTGCTGCTGCGATACCGTAGGCATTTTTACCGAGAAAAATTTTGTTGACATATAACGTTAAAATTTCTTCTTTACTGAGGTTTTGTTCTATTTTTCTTGCGAGGAAAACTTCGGTGAGTTTGCGTTTTAGTGTTCGGTCTGAGGTTAAGTAATAATTTTTGGCGACTTGCATGGTGATGGTTGAACCACCAGTTTGCACATCAGAGCCAGTAATACTTTCGCTCACTGCACGCCCCAGACCTTTAAAGCTAATACCACTATGCTCAAAGAAAGAAGAATCTTCGGCAGCTAAAAAGCCTTGAATAAAATGAGTGGGGATTTGATCGTACTCAACCGGCACAGAAAGTTTACCACCATACTCTGCAATCAGCTCATTATCAGCACTATAAACTTGTAGTGGCTTTAATAATGGTGCCTTTTTTAAAGTGGACATTTCAGGCAAAGACGGGGCAATATAGAGATACATGCCATAGAAACCCATTGGAATTGCGACCAAAATAATAATTACGGCCAAAAAAAATGGATGAACAAGGCCTGAACAAGATAGCTTTTTCATAACAAGTAAGTTTTAATAAGAGCTAATGGCAAACTAATTGGTGGTCAGTATATCCTTTCGATATACGGATTGTTAGATGAGTTATTGTATCTGTAGAAAATTATAGACCAATACTAATTAGTGGGTTACTTTTTTTGGGGATAAAAAAATAATAGGAATTATATTGTGCTCAGGTTATATCGTAAGCCAAATAAGGGGTTAATAGGAGTAGATATTAGTTCGACTTCTGTTAAAGTTTTGGAACTTTCTGTTAAAAGTGGACGGTATTGGGTTGAAAGCTATGCTTTGGTCCCTCTACCTGAAGGTAGTGTAGTTGAAAAAAACATCTTAAATCCGGAAGCTGTCGGTGACTGTTTAGAGCGCGCAATTAATTTAGCCAATACTCAGACTTCGAATGCGGCTTTGGCTGTGCCGACATCTATGGTGATTACAAAAGTCATCGAAATGGATGCCGACATGAACGATGATGAACGTGAAATTCAGATTCGTGATGATGCTGAACAATATATTCCTTTCCCACTGGATGAAGCGAGTCTCGATTTTGAGGTCTTGCCTGATCGTTTATAGAATCCAAATCGTGTCAATGTGTTGCTCGTTGCAACACGTATTGAAAACATTGAAGCGCGTGCTGAAGTATTACAGCTGGCAGGACTGACACCAAAAATTGGTGATGTAGAAAGTTTTGCCTTAGAAAATGCATTCAAAGTGTTCTCAGATACATTGCCAATGGGTGTAAATACGGTCGGTATTTTAGATATCGGTCACAGTATGACGACATTGTCAGTGATGCAAAATAATAAGGTCATTTATACCCGCGAACAGGTGTTTGGCGGTAAACAATTGACTCAAGAAATTCAAAATCGTTATGCACTTTCATTTGAAGAAGCTGGTCGTGCGAAGAAAACGCGCGCTTTACCAGATGATTATGATGTTGAAGTACTTGAACCCTTTCTAGAAGCCGTAGTGCAACAAGCGGCACGTTCATTACAGTTCTTCTTTTCATCATCTCAGTTTAACGAAATTGATCATATTTTATTGGCAGGGGGGAATGCCAATATTCCGGGGCTTGCGAAGTTACTACAACAAAAGTTGGGTTACCGCGTAACGATTGCCAATCCATTTTTACAAATGGGTTTTTCACCTCAAATTGACATTAAAAAAATTGAAAATGACGCTTCATCACTCATGGTGGCATGCGGTCTAGCATTGAGGAGTTTTGATTAATGGCAAAGATTAACTTGCTCCCTTGGCGTGATGGGCTAAGAGAGAAACGAAAAAAAGAATTTATTGCAATTTGCATTGGGGCGTTTTTAGTTGGGGCATTAGGGGTAGGTTCTACATGGCTTTACTATGATTATAAATTGCAAGATCAAGAACAAGCGAACCAACTGATTGTCAGTACCAATCAAAATCTTGATGTGCAATTAAAGTCGTTAGAAGGCTTACAAGATCAGCGTAATGCCATCATTGAGCGCATGAAATTGATTCAAGGCTTGCAAGGGCAGCGTCCGATTGCCGTTCATTTAATTGATGAATTGGTCCGTGTGACACCAGCAAATATGTATATTACGAAGTTTGATCGCTCTGCTGATAAGTTTACGATTGAAGGGCGTGCAGAAAGTCCAAATACGGTGGCTGAATTACTGCGCAACTTAGAAGCGTCACCTTGGTATCGTAATGCATTTATGAGTTCGTTCTTGGTGGTAGAAGAGAAGAAAGATAAAACGCCAAGTTCAATAGTTCCGCGCGTTGAAGAAAACTATGGAACATTCACAGTGACTGCTGATTTAGATCAAATTGCACAACCTGTTATTGCTGATCCTGCTGCAAATCCTGCCGCTACAACAGCAACTGACCAAGTTGCAACTGGTCAAGCTGTAGCAGCTCCTACGACGGAGGCCGCAAAATGAGTCGTGATGAATTTGAACAATTAAATCAAGATACTGTTGTTGTCCCTAAAAAGAAAATGACTTTTGAAAAGTTCATGCAGCAGTTTAATACCCTTGATCCAAACAATTATGGTAGCTGGCCTTTATCTGTAAAAATCACCTGTTGGATTTTTATTATTATTCTTGTTGGGATTTTGGGTTACTTCTTAGCAATTAAAAACAAGATTGAAGCGATTTCAAATGCTAATGCGCAAGAACAAAACTTGTTAAATGAGTTCCGTGAAAAAGATTCAAAACTACGTAACTTGCAACAGTATCAAATCCAATTACAGGATATGGAAGTGCGTTTTAATCAGCAACTTGAACAATTGCCGAAAGAAACAGAAATCCCTGGTTTGGTTGAAGATATTAACTTAACAGGCGTGAACTCAGGTTTGAAATTTAAGCAAATTAAACTTGAGCCTGAAGTTAAACAAGAGTTCTTTATTGAACAACCAATTAGCATTGATGCAACCGGTGATTATCATGCCTTTGGTTCATTTGTCAGTGGGATTGCAGGCCTTTCTCGTATTGTGACTTTGCATAATTTCACAATTACAGCGACTCCAAATAAAGAGAAAAATTCTGATATTCCAAAAGTTGATTATCAGTTAAGTGCAAAAACTTATCGCTATGTTGGGAATACGGAAACAACTGCTCAAGCAACTGACACTGCAAATAATCAGGAGGCTCCAAAATGAAAATGAATAAATTGGTTCTTTCTGCATTTGTTGGTTTGCTTTTAGCCGGATGTGAATCACGTATAGATGTTGTCAATCAAGAAATGGCAAATATTCGAAATCAAGAGCCATTACCGATTGAGCCTGCACCTGATTTTGTGCCTGTTGAGACCTTTAATTATGCTGCACATTCGTTAAAGAGTCCTTTTTTACCAAGTTCTTTAGCAGCAGAGCTAAAAATTATGGCAGGCAAACGTGTTTATCCAAACTTAAACCGTCAGCCACAGCCTTTAGAAAGTTATGCGCTTGAAACCTTGAATATGAAAGGCAGTATGCGTAATCAATCCGGTCAAACACTGGCATTGATTCAAACACCAGATGGTGAAGTTGAGCGCATTCAACGTGGTAGTTATATGGGGCTCAATCATGGTCGTGTTGTGAATATCACACCAACACAAATTGATTTGATTGAGATTATTCCAGATGGGCGAGAAGGATATGTGGAGCGTCCTAGAAGTCTTATTTTAATTGGACCAGCACCTTAAGCTTAAAGGAATAAAAATGAAGAATAGTGTACAAGATTTTATTTTTGGGGATGGCAATACAATGAATCGTATGTTTCGTCAGTTTTCGATGGGTGCTGTGGCAATGGCGATTATGCAAGTGGCCAATGCACAGGTAAGTGTAACGAATATTGTGCCAATGCAAATTCCTGGGCAAGGCACTGAAATTCGTGTGATGTTTAATGGGTTACCACCGCAGCCTCAGGCGTATCAGTTAGATCAGCCTTCACGTTTGGTCTTGGACTTTGATAAAGCGCAACAAAATTTAAAGCAAAGTTCAATTCCTGTAGCAACAAATGAAGCTACTTCAGTTGATGTTACTTCAGACGCTCAGCGTGCGCGTTTAACAGTTAATTTAGCAAATGCCGGTGCCTTTACGACCCGTGTTGAAGGTAATACCTTTATCCTAAAAATTAATTCAGCACAGTTAGCAACCTTGTCTCAACCAGTCGTTCAGCGTCAACAGCAAGGTATTTCAAATATTGGGTTCCAGCGTGGGTCTAATGGTGAAGGTCAAGTTGTTGTGGATTTATTGGGGGGTAACACACCTGTCGATGTACAACAGCAAGGTAGCAAAATTGTGATTCGTACTTTAGGAAATAAAGTACCTGCACACTTAACGCGTCGTTTAAATGTAAATGATTTTGCAACACCAGTGGCTTCAGTAGATGCGCATAATGATGGTAAACGGTATCATCACGATTCAATCAACAGGCAGCTATGAATATATGGCATATCAGTCAGACAATAAATTGACTGTGAGTTTAAAGCGACCTGAAGATAAAAATCCTTTACGCCCTAAAGCAGCAAACCATTACACAGGTAAGAAAATTTCTTTAGATTTCCAAGATATTGAAGTGCGTCGAGTACTACAGTTGTTGGCAGATTTCACTGAAATTAATATGGTGGCTGCGGATACTGTACAAGGTAATATTACACTACGCTTAAAAGATGTGCCTTGGGATCAAGCGTTGGATATCGTGCTTAAGACGAAGAATTTAGATAAACGTCGTAATGGTAATGTGATTTGGATCGCTCCAGTTACTGAGCTGATCAAAGCTGAAGAAGAGGAAGCAAAAGCTTTACGTCAAAGTGTTAAGCTATCTCCACTACAAACTGAATATTTGACCCTAAGTTATGCAAAAGCAGCAGATATTGAAAAACTCATTACGCAGTCAAAAACTGCTGGTAACAGCGGTTCGTCAAATAGTGGTAATTCAGATGAAGATCGAGGAAACTTATTAAGTCCTCGAGGTACCATCTCTGCGGACACTCGAACCAATACATTGATTATCAATGATACAGCATTGAATATTGATCAAATTCGTAAAATGGTCGATTTACTTGATGTATCTGTTAAACAGGTGATGGTTGAAGCTCGTATTGTTAAAGCATCTACTGACTTTACGAAGGAAATGGGTGTCAAGTGGGGCTTGTTATCACAAGGGATTAATCAAAATGATCATTTGTTAGTAGGTGGTAGTGATACAACGCTTTGGGATCTTAAAACTCCTGATGATGATGGTAAATATACTATTCAACGTCCAAGTAATTTAAACGTGGATCTAGGTGTAACGACTGCGGGAGCAAGCCGTATTGCCTTTGGTTTAATCAGTTTGTCAGACTTTATGTTGGATCTGGAATTATCAGCATTGCAAGCAGATGGTTATGGTGAGGTGATTTCTACACCAAAAGTACTGACTGCAGATAAGCAGCAAGCGAAAGTGGCTTCGGGGCAAGAAATTCCTTATCAATCAGTAACTGGTACGGGGTCAAATGCTACGTCTTCTACAGAATTTAAGGAAGCTTTACTTAGTCTCGATGTGACACCAAGTATTACCCCTGACGGTAAAGTACAGATGAAGCTCAATATTAAAAGTGATTCGCCAGCAGGTTATGCACAAAATGGTGAGATCATTTTGAATAAAAATGAAATCAATACTGATGTCCTAGTAAATAATGGTGAAACAGTAGTATTGGGTGGAATTTTTAATCAGGAAACTCAAAGTAAGCAAACAAAAGTACCATTTTTAGGAGACATTCCTTATGTTGGTCGCTTATTCCGTAAAGATTTAAAAAGTGATGCTAAAAATGAGTTGCTGATTTTTGTTACCCCACGAATTGTTAATGACAGTGTTACTAGAAATCATTAATATATTTTCAATTTAACAAAAGAAATAGGTGACTCCTTGCCAAGCAAAGAGTTTGAAACCCTACCAAATATTTATTTGGTAGGGCCAATGGGGGCAGGAAAAACAACCGTAGGGCGACATTTAGCTGAATTGTTGGGTCGAGAATTTCTTGATAGTGATCATGAGATTGAGCGAAAAACAGGAGCTACCATTCCTTGGATATTTGAAAAGGAAGGTGAGTTAGGCTTTAGAAGTCGTGAAACGAATGTTATTGATGAGTTGACGGCTAGATCGCAGTTGGTTTTAGCAACAGGTGGTGGAGCCGTTACTCAGTCCCCAAACCGTGAATTTTTAAAACATCGCGGCATAGTAGTTTATCTTTATACTCCCGTTGAAATTCAGCTTCAACGAACGTATCGCGACAAAAATCGTCCTCTTCTGCAAGTTGAAAATCCAGAGCAAAAGCTCCGTGATTTACTCGCAGCACGCGACCCACTCTATCGTGAAGTGGCACATCATATTATTGAAACCAATCAAGGTGCTGCACGAGATCTCGCACAAAAAATACTTCATCTGATTGTTTCTTCAAATACACCCTAGTCAATAAATGGTTAATGTCATGCAAACCCTACATGTTGAACTTGGCGATCGTCGCTATCCTATTTTTATCGGCAGTGAGTTAGATCCACAAGCACTGCTAGAGCCTTATATTCATGGCAAACAAGTCATAGTGGTTTCGAATACCACAGTTGCACCGTTGTATTTACAGCATTATGTAAACGCAATTGAGGCTTTAGGAAAAAAAGTTGCAACCTGTATTTTGCCTGACGGTGAAAAATATAAAGATATTCAACATCTCAATTTGATTTTTGATGCATTACTTGAAGCGGGCTTTAACCGTGATTGTACGGTGTTAGCTCTAGGTGGCGGTGTAATTGGGGATATGACCGGTTTTGCATCAGCTTGTTTCCAGCGCGGTGTCTATTTTATTCAGGTACCAACCACATTATTGTCGCAAGTTGATTCAAGTGTCGGTGGTAAGACAGGGATTAACCATCCACTGGGTAAAAATATGATTGGTGCCTTTCAGCAGCCGCAAGCGGTGTTGGCGGATATGGCACAATTAAAAACTTTACCACCACGTGAGCTTTCTGCTGGATTATCCGAAGTTATTAAATATGCACTATTAGGCGATGTTGAGTTTTTGACTTGGCTTGAAATGCATATGGAAGCGTTGGTTGCTGGGGATGCTACATTGTTGGCAGAAGCGGTATATCGCTCTTGTGCACATAAAGCGCGGATTGTGGCGAATGATGAAAAAGAACAAGGTGAGCGTGCACTACTAAATCTTGGTCATACTTTTGGTCATGCGATCGAATCATATTTGGGCTATGGTGAATGGCTACATGGTGAAGCCGTTGCGACAGGTATGGTTATGGCTGCTGATTTATCCCATCGCATGGGATGGATTTCGGCCGAAGATTTAGAGCGTACAAAAAAAATCATTTTACGTGCACAATTACCCATTGTTTGCCCTAAAATTCCGCTTGAGGAATTCCTTGCGTATATGTCCCATGATAAGAAAGTGTTAAATGGACAATTACGACTGGTTCTTATGAAATCATTAGGTCAGGCCATTATTACGAAAGAGTTTGATGTGGAACTGATGAAACAAGCAATTTTGGCCAATCAGGCATAAGTAGGTACAACATGGCAGCACGTCAGTTACAGTGGCAAAAAATACATCACTATATTTGGTTGGTGGCTGGTACTGTATGTCTGTTTGCTGCCTTGGTGTTTTGGGCGATTACCGATACTAAAGAATTGGTAGAGGTCGAAAAAGTTGCAGAAACTGAAATTGAATTACAGATTCAGCCTGAAAAAGTTGCTGCAATGTCCCATCTTGGTGCATTAAATGAAGAAGTTCGTCCACTAGATCTGACCACACGTGTTGTTGCTACAGCACAACATGAACCTGAATTTCGTGGGACAAAATTTATTAGTGATACTTCAAAACAGTATGCGATAGAATTGTTTCGTGTTTCTAATGAAGATATTTTAAAAAGCTTTCTACGCAAACAAGTTGAACGACATAAATTTGTATATTTACGCCTTTCAGGTGAAGACCATCCTGAGCAATACGTCATTCTTCTTGGCCCATATTCATCACAAAATGATGCGAAAAGTAATTTAGCTGAACTAAATATTGCCTTACCAGCATCTGTAAAGCCTGCTGTTGTTGAGTTGAAGCAGTATCAACCTTATGTCAATGATTTGGGTTCGGATGAAACATCGTCAAATCAAAAGCTATATGCTGTTAAGTTAAAGCCAGCAGCATTACCTAAGATTGATGAAGCGCAATTGGCTGCTCGTAAAGCTTTGGCCGCAGTATCAAATGCGATCTCGCCTCAAGCTAATGCGACCACAAGTACGACCGTAACGCGACGTGATGCTTCAGGTAATGTTGTGGATGTACAAAAATCTCAGAGTTCAGTAGAGACACCACGAGCAAAACCAGCACCTACCGAACAAGAAGTAACAGATCCGTTTAATTAAATCCTGATCCATTCAAATTTGAGTTCTAAAATGGCGCAATGGAATGTGCTAAATGGATGAAATGCACGATTAGGGTGCAATAAAATCTATAAATATAGCTAAAAATAATCTATACATATTAAAAATGCTTGTGAATAGGTGGCTTATAAAAAAATGCATCAAGTTGGCATATTAATTGCTTAATTGGTGCGTAAATTGAACTTTTCTCCCTATTTTGGCGCGAAAATGATTCGATAAAAGTGCGAAGTCATTAATCCAGTCCGAATTCCTGATCTGAACTGCAAAAGCTGAAAATTTGACTTTTATCCATGCATTAAAGATGAAATCAGTTTATCTTAAGGGTGTGAATAAGAAATAATTTTGCTCAACAGAACAATTCATGTGAGAAAGTTAAGACGAATCGCAACAAGAAATTAAGTTTGTTCAGTGCTCGAAAGAGCTGTAAAGAAAAGAAGGGTACGCTATGCACATGCCATCGCCTAATACTGTAGCTCCCGCTCAAGGTTTATACCAACCGGATGAGTTTAAAGATAACTGTGGTTTCGGTTTAATCGCCCATATGCAGGGTGATGCAAGCCATGATCTCGTCAAAACCGCAATGCATAGTTTAAGTTGTATGACCCACCGTGGTGGTATTGCCGCAGATGGCAAAACTGGTGACGGTTGTGGTTTGCTACTGGCTATGCCTAAAGAATTCTTCCGTGAAGAAGCAAAAAAGCTAAGTGACATTACACTGAGTGAAATTTTTGCTGTGGGTACGGTTTTCTTAAACCTTGATCCTGCAATTGCTGCACATGCAAAGCAAGTCTTAACCAAAGAAATTGAAGAAGAAGGCTGTGTTGTATTGGCTTGGCGTGTGGTGCCAACCAATAATGACGCATTGGGTTCGATTGCAATGCAATCTTTACCTGCCTTTGAGCAAATTATTGTGAACTGCCCGATGGGCGTAACCGAAGTTGAGTTCAACCGTAAATTGGTTATGGCACGTCGTCGTGCAGAACAAAAACTGGTAGGTGATTCATCATTTTATGTAACGACTTTATGCTCAACTGTGATTAGCTATAAAGGTTTAATGATGCCAGCAGCAATTGCTGATTTCTATACCGATCTAGCTGATGAGCGTTTAAAGTCACACATTGTTGTATTTCATCAACGTTTCTCGACCAACACTTTACCACGTTGGCCTTTGGCACAGCCGTTCCGTTACTTAGCACATAATGGTGAGATCAATACAATTACTGCCAACCGTAACTGGGCAATGGCGCGTACACCTAAATTTGAAACACCATTTCTACCAGGCTTAACTGAACTCAATCCAATCGTTAACCGTACAGGTTCAGACTCTTCAAGCCTTGATAATATGCTTGAAGTGCTTGTAGGTGGTGGTATGGACTTGTTCCGTGCGCTACGTATGTTGGTTCCACCAGCGTGGCAAAACGTTGAAACTTTAGATGCTGACTTACGTGCATTCTATGAATTCAACTCGAAACACATGGAAGCTTGGGATGGACCAGCAGGTTTGGTAATTCAAGACGGTCGTCATGCCATCTGTATGCTTGACCGTAATGGTTTACGTCCAGCACGTTGGGTAATTACTAAAAATGGCTACATTACTTTGGCATCTGAAATTGGTGTTTGGGGTTATGAGCCGGAAGATGTTGTGTCTAAAGGTCGTGTTGGTCCTGGTCAAATCTTAGTGATTGATACCTTTACCGGTAAAATGCTAGATACCAATGATATTAGTAACCACTTGAAACGTATGCGTCCATATCGTGAATGGTTACGTGAAAATTCAGTACGTGTTCAAGGTAGTCCTGAGCTTGAAGAATATTTATGTGATCAAGGCTTAAAAGGTGATGACCTAAAAGCTTCACAAAAAATGTTCATGGTGACATTTGAAGAACGTGATCAATTGTTACGTCCAATTGCTGAAAGTGGTCAAGAAGCCGTGGGTTCAATGGGTGATGATACGCCGATGGCGGTATTATCGCGTCAAGTGCGCCATGTATCAGACTTCTTCCGTCAACAGTTTGCGCAGGTAACTAACCCACCAATCGATCCGCTACGTGAATCGATTGTAATGTCTTTAGAGACTTGTTTGGGCCGTGAACAAAACGTGTTTGAACAAGGTCCAGAGCATGCAGATCGTTTGATCATTTCAAGCCCTGTACTTTCAAATTCGAAAATGCATCAAATCCGTACCCTTGGTCGTAAAGGATATGAAATTGCAGATATTGATTTGAACTATGCAGAAAATGAAGGCTTAGAAGCTGCGATTACACGTATCTGTGAAGAGTCTGCTCAAGCGATTCGTGACGGCAAAACTTTATTGGTATTGTCTGATAAGAAAATTCGTCAAGGTTTCTTACCTGCGAATGCCTTGATGGCAACAGGTGCGGTACATCACTATTTAATCAATGCGGGTCTTCGTACAGATGCCAACATTATTGTTGAAACGGGTTTAGCACGTGATGCGCATCAATTTGCAGTAATTCTTGGTTTTGGCGCGACTGCGATCTATCCATACCTTGCGTATGATGTGATCAATGACTTGATCGCAAAAGGCGAGCTATTAGGCGACCCGATCCATGCTCAAGCGAACTTCCGTAAAGGGATTGAGAAAGGTCTGTTAAAAGTACTTTCTAAAATGGGTATTTCAACCGTTGCTTCCTACCGTGGCGGTCAGCTATTCGAAGCTGTTGGCCTATCGGATGAAGTGGTTGCGAAATGCTTCACAGGTGTGCCAAGCCGTATTAAAGGCGCAACTTTTGCTGACCTTGAAAATGACTTGAAAAAATTGGCCGATTTGGCGTGGAAATCACGTAAACCAATTGATCAAGGCGGTATGCTGAAATTCGTTTTCGGTAAGGAATACCATGCATTTAACCCAGACGTAATTAATGCACTGCATAAATCAGTACGCTCTGGTAATTATGCAGACTTCAAAGAATATGCAGAGCTTGTCAATAATCGTCCAATCGCAACGATTCGTGACTTATTTAAGCTTAAAACTGACAATTCAATTGCGCTAGATCAAGTTGAATCGGTTGAAGAAATTCTGCCACGTTTTGACTCGGCTGGTATGTCTTTGGGTGCTCTTTCACCTGAAGCACATGAGGCAATTGCGATTGCAATGAACACAATTGGTGGTCGTTCGAACTCTGGTGAGGGCGGTGAAGACCCAGCGCGTTACGGTACGATTCGTAACTCGAAAATCAAACAAATTGCATCAGGCCGTTTTGGTGTTACTCCTGCATATCTTACATCTGCAGAAGTACTTCAAATTAAAGTGGCTCAAGGTGCAAAACCAGGTGAAGGTGGTCAGTTGCCGGGCGGTAAAGTGAATGGCTTGATTGCACGTTTACGTTACTCAGTGCCAGGTGTGACTTTAATTTCTCCACCTCCGCATCACGACATCTACTCAATTGAAGATTTATCACAGTTAATCTTCGATTTAAAACAGGTTAACCCACAGGCGATGGTGTCAGTTAAGCTGGTTTCTGAGCCCGGTGTTGGTACGATTGCGGCAGGTGTGGCAAAAGCATATGCAGACTTCATTACCATTTCTGGTTATGACGGTGGTACAGCGGCTTCTCCACTTTCTTCAATTCACCATGCAGGTTCGCCATGGGAGTTAGGGTTAAGCGAGGCACATCAAGCACTTCGTGTGAATGATCTACGTGGCAAAGTGCGTGTACAAACTGATGGTGGCTTAAAAACAGGTCTAGATGTTGTAAAAGCAGCAATCTTGGGTGCGGAAAGCTTCGGTTTCGGTTCTACACCAATGATTGCATTGGGTTGTAAATACCTGCGTATTTGCCACTTGAACAACTGTGCGACCGGTGTTGCTACACAGCAAGATCACTTGCGTCAGGAACACTATATCGGTGAGCCTGAAATGCTGATCAACTTCTTCCACTTCATTGCGGAAGAAACACGTGAATGGCTGGCAGCGCTTGGTGTAGCAAGCCTGAAAGACTTGATTGGCCGTACAGATTTGTTGGAAATGCTTCCGGGTGAAACTGAAAAACATGCGCATCTTGACCTGAGTGCATTACTAGAATCTCACCCAGCAGCCAATGGCAAAGCACAGTACTGCGAAGTACAAGGCAATGCACCATTCGACAAAGGTTTATTGGCTGAGAAAATGGTAGCTGAAATGCTACCAGCAATTGAAGCAGGGACAGGTGGTGAATATAGCTTCACAATTGGTAACTGTGACCGTTCAATTGGTGCGCGAATCTCAGGTGAAATTGCAAAACGCTATGGCAACCTGAGCATGGAAGCACATCCAGTTAAGGTGAATCTGAATGGTACAGCTGGTCAGTCTTTAGGTGTATGGAACGCAGGTGGTCTGCATATTAGCCTTGAAGGTGATGCGAATGACTACGTCGGTAAAGGCATGGCAGGTGGTCGTATCTCGATCTTCCCACCAAAAGGTTCACCATTCCAAACGCAAAATACTGCAATTATTGGTAATACCTGTTTATATGGTGCAACGGGCGGTAAATTGTTTGCTGCAGGTACTGCAGGTGAGCGCTTCGCAGTTCGTAACTCAGGTGCCTTCGCTGTAATTGAAGGTGCAGGCGACCACTGCTGTGAATACATGACAGGCGGTATTGTGACTGTATTGGGCAAAGTGGGTCATAACTTTGGTGCAGGTATGACTGGTGGTTTTGCTTATGTACTCGACTTAGATAATGACTTCGTTGACCACTACAACCACGAACTCATTGAATTGAACCGTATCTCAACTGAATCGATGGAAGAACATAAAGAGTTCTTGTGCCGTATTTTAGATGAGCATATTAAAGAAACCGGTAGTGCTTGGGCGTATAAGATCCGCCATGAGTTTGATTTCTACGGCCGCAAATTCTGGCTTGTGAAACCAAAAGCTGCTAATTTGCAGACTTTGTTGAAAACAACTCAAGCTGATCCACAATAATTCCACTACTGCAGATTTGATAGGCAGGTGTAGCGGATAAATAAACCGACTACACCTACCCACGGAGAGAGACATGGCAGAGCGCCTAAATAATGACTTTCAGTTCCTGGATGTAGCACGCCAAGATCCAGAGAAAAAAGATCTAGTTGTCCGCAAAGCAGAATTTGTGGAAATTTATAAACCGTTTACAGCTGAAGTTGCAAAAAACCAAACTCACCGCTGCCTTGGCTGTGGTAACCCATATTGCGAATGGAAATGTCCAGTACATAACTACATTCCAAACTGGTTGAAACTGATTGCAGAAGGTCGTATTTTCCAAGCGGCGGAACTGTGTCACCAAACCAATACACTGCCTGAAGTATGTGGTCGCGTATGCCCGCAAGACCGTTTATGTGAAGGTGCTTGTACCTTAAATGATGGTTTTGGTGCAGTGACCATTGGTAATGCAGAGAAATATATCAACGATACAGCCTTTGCTTTAGGCTGGCGTCCAGATATGTCACACGTGAAATGGACTGATAAAAAAGTTGCCATTATTGGTGCAGGTCCTGCTGGTCTTGGCTGTGCTGACATTTTGGTTCGTAACGGTGTAAAACCCGTTGTATTTGATAAACGTCCTGAAATTGGTGGTTTGCTGACTTTCGGTATTCCAGAATTCAAGATGGAAAAAGACGTAATGAAGCGTCGCCGTGAGATTTTCTCAGGCATGGGCGTTGAGTTCCGTTTAAATACTGAAATTGGTACAGATGTTACCATCGATCAATTGCTTGCAGACTATGATGCTGTTTTCATGGGTATGGGAACCTATACTTATATGAAAGGTGGTTTCGCAGGTGAAGATCTTGATGGCGTGGTTGATGCGCTTGATTTCTTAATTGCCAATGTCAACCGTACTCAAGGTTGGGAAAAAGATCCATCTGAATACATCAGCATGGAAGGCAAAAAAGTGATTGTTCTCGGTGGTGGTGATACCGCGATGGACTGTAACCGTACCTCGATCCGTCAAGGTGCCGAATCGGTTGTCTGTGCCTACCGTCGTGACGAAGAAAACATGCCGGGTTCACGTCGTGAAGTGAAAAATGCGCGTGAAGAAGGCGTGGATTTCCAATTTAATCGTCAGCCGATTGAAATTGTAGGTGAAAATGGCAAAGTGACGGGTGTTAAAGTTGTGACCACTCAGTTGGGTGAGCCAGATAGCCGCGGTCGTCGAAGCCCTGAACCAGTTCCGGGTTCAGAAGAAATTTTACCAGCAGATGCAGTATTGCTTGCCTTCGGTTTCCGTACCAGCCCTGCAGATTGGTTTACTACATCAAACATTAGTATGGATGGTTCAGGTCGCGTCATTGCTGCTGAACAGCAAGAATTTAAGTTCCAAACATCGAATCCGAAAATTTTTGCCGGCGGTGATATGGTCCGTGGATCTGACCTTGTGGTAACCGCAATCTGGGAAGGTCGCCAAGCTGCAGAAGGTATTCTTGACTACTTAGATGTTTAAGTCATGACATGCCAGTGATTGCATTGGATTTATTCAAAAAACTCGCTTCGGCGGGTTTTTTATTTTTTGGAATTTACCTCAAATGACAAGTAAATGGATTTTGCAGATAAATACGCTTAAAAGTTGTCAGACAGCGCTTTAGAATGGTGAATTATGCAAGTGTGCTAGCACATTTTGCCATGTGTGAAAGAGCTTAGGAATTACATACTGCCAGCATGATCACATTTAATGGATATTATCATGACTCAAGTGACGGCACAAAAATCATATCTTAATCGTCCGAAAGCCATTGGTATTACAGTACGTCGCCCACAATTTAATCCAAAGGCGATCAAGCGACATTATTTTGCCAATTCACCGGTCATGTCGCATTTACTGACAGCATTATCATCGACCTTTCCCATCGGTGAACAATTTTTTGTACACAGTGTTCGAAACGTTCGCGATAAAGTGACTGATGAAAAACTGCTAGCGGAAATTGCTGCATTTATTGGACAGGAGGCGATGCACTCAAAAGCACATGCAGAATTTAATGATGCTTGGCGAAGCGATGATTATAATTTGGATCGCTTTCAAGCATGGTTAGCTCGAAAAGATAGGTATGTAAAAAATCTACATCCCAAAATACAACTCGCTATTACCTGTGCTTTTGAACATTTTACTGCGCTGTTGGGGGGGTATATTTTAAGACATCCTGAAGTGCTCAGTGCTTTGGATGATGACGCGATTAAACTATGGGTGTGGCATGCAATTGAAGAAATTGAACACCGTGCAGTAGCCTTTGATGTCTATCAACATGTCTATGGTGATGACAAAATCCGTCGCATGATTATGCGCAGTGTTACCACAGGTTTTGCCAGCTTAACCTTTTATTCTGCCACGAGATTGTTTTTGCAAGATAAGAAAAAAAGCTTACCTAAAGTAGGAGGGAATGTATTCGGTATATATTTATTGGGCAAAATGTTTGTTCAGTTGGTGCCAGAATACTTATCTTATTACAAAGCAGGATTTCATCCCGCTGAGATTGATTACAGTAAAATTGTAGGTTATTGGAAAACTAGACTTGCTGAAGACTACCAATTTGAAGGTTTTCAAGATCATCAAACACAAATTTTATATAGTTAAGATTGCAGCCCTCGAAAGAGGGCTTTTCTTTGAATAAAGAGAATAGATGAAAAAAATGGATCACAAAGAAAATACATAAAAAAGGTAAAAATTCAGGTTAGAATGAATTTATTTAAACAATTACAAATAAATACTTGAGGTTAAGGGATATGAATTTAATGAAAAAAAGCATGCTCACTGTAGCCCTTGTGAGCACACTAACATTAAGCGGTTGTGGCTATAACACTTTACAAGTCAAAGATGAGGCCGTTACAGCAGCATGGTCTGAAGTACAAAACCAATATCAACGTCGTGCAGATTTGGTGCCTAATTTAGTGAATGTCGTCAAAGGCTATGCAAAACATGAAGAGCAAGTGCTAACGGAAGTAACGCAGGCACGTGCCAATGTAGCGGGTCTAAAAGTGGATAAAGAAGTTTTGGAAGATCCAGCACTGTTCCAAAAATACCAAGAAGCACAGGCACAAATGACTAGCGCACTTTCACGTTTAATTGCAGTCTCCGAAAATTATCCAGACTTAAAAGCCAATGAGCAATTCCGTGATTTACAGGTACAGCTTGAAGGCACTGAAAACAGGATCGCTGTCGCACGTAATCGCTACATTACTACGGTACAAGACTTTAACGGCTATGCACGCCAGTTCCCGCAAGTGATGACAGCTAAAGTCATTGGTATGGATACCAAGCCTAACTTTAGCGCAGAGCAAAGTGCACAAACTGCACCGAAAGTTGATTTTAATTAATTGGCATCACTGGATTGTGAGGTGGGCTGATGGTGGATTTTGAGCTAAAACATACAGGTTTGTTGTGGCTGCAGCGCATGGTTTTAGCATGCTTATTGTGTGTGGTGGGTTTCACACATGCAGAAACTGCCACCGCTACAGATGTAGATGCTGAAACAGTTGTTGTTGGTAAAATATTAAAAGATCAGCAGTCAGCTACGCAAAAAGAAACAACAGCACAGCCTGTAATCAAAATTCAGCAACCACAAATTGCTAATGATATGGCAGATGGCGAGTCGATTCGTGGACTGCCAACACTGAATGAGCCTGTAGTAGATCAGGCAAATTTACTTTCTGTGGCAGAGAAGCAGGCGATTAGTCAGAAAATTCTGCAATTGCATGAACATGGCAAAGCTCAAATTGGCGTGGTCATTGTACCGACAACAGGGCAGGAAGATATTTTTGACTATGCCATGCGTATTGCTGAGAAGTGGCAATTGGGCTCTGCCAAGCGCGATAACGGTATTTTAATGGCGATTGCAGTGAATGATCGTCGTATACAGATTCTGACTGGATATGGCTTTGAAGGCATTATGCCGGACATTATTGTTAGTCGAATCATTCGTAATCAAATTACACCGTACTTTAAGCAAGCTCAATATGCCCAAGGCATTGATGCTGGCTTAATGGAAATAACTCAAATTTTAAATCAAGACCCTGAAGTTGCAGCTCAAGCAGCCCAAGAGCTGAAAGAACGTCAGGAACAAGCCTTACACGAGCAACAAGCCAAAGAAAAAACCTTTACCACGGCTCTGATTATTTTAGTGGTGGGTATTTTTGCATCCTTTATTGTGGGTAAGCGCTTAAGTGCCTCAACTGCTGCAGTAGCAGGCACGGTCGCGGGACTGGTCAATGGCGCTGGTTTGTTGACTAGTTTACTCATGGGTGGTGCAATTTTCTTTTTACTGATCACTGCGATTGCACAAACGATTTTTCAAATGTTTCTTGCCGGTGGTGGAGGCGGAGGTGGTCGCAGCGGCGGTGGTGGTTTTGGTGGTAGTGGCTATAGCGGAGGCGGTGGTGGTTTCGGCGGTGGGGGAGCATCAGGTTCATGGTAACGAAAACAGAAACAACAGAAATTGTCACCTGTCCAAAAACACAGGAAATACAGCAACCAAGTTTTAAACGCTGGTTGAAGCACTTCTTTTTTATGCCTGCAGCAAACCGGTTTTTTAATAAGCAAGATCAGCAGGCCATTGCGCAAGCGGTGACGGAAGCTGAGCATGGCCATGTGGGCGAAATACAGGTGGTGATCGAAGGACATATTCCGTCAAACCAAGCGTATTATCAAAACACCCGTGCTCGTGCTGAACAGCTCTTTGCTGAGTTGGGTGTCTGGGATACTGAGTTTAATAGCGGAGTATTATTGTATTTGAATATCTGCGAACGTCAGGTAGAAATTGTTTTTGACCGTGGGCTGCGTCAAGCAACTAACGATAAAATTTGGCAAGGTATTTGCCAAAATATCATTGCTAAAATGCAAACTAAAGACTACCGCAATGCAATGACAAGTGGAGTTTCTGAGATTGGTCGAGTCTTAAATCTTTTTTATGCTGATAAAACACAAGAACGTGTTAACGAATTAGCCAATTCGCCAATAGTACTACGTTAATAAACAGGCGCAGATTCAAATCCCAAGTGCAACACATTTGTAGTTAGTTGAAAAAGTTAGGTGTATTCATAGAATCATTAGACTTTTTCAACTCGCAATTGGAAAGCACACAATGAAGAAATACACCCAACTTTC